>DATNQL010000128.1:0-5373 GCA_036704025.1 Stenomitos sp. | reverse complement strand
AAGTTGAAGGAAAAGAGGATAGGTGGCAGCTAGAGCGATACACTCATGAATTGGAAAATCAAGTAAAAGTACGTCTTGACAAGACCTTTGCTAGGCTGGAAAAGGATGTTAAGGATGCCTATTTCTTGCTTTGCACTGCCTCAGTTTATCGTTGCGAAGTACCGGAAAGTTGGTGGCTGAGTCATTTGGAATATCGAGGTTACGATAAGCATCGGTGCGAGGATGCGTTGCAGGCATTGCGCGATCGCTATCTAGTTGAAGAGCGAGGAATGGACTCTGAGGACGAACGACTTGTAGGGCAACATAATCTAATTCGGAGTGTGGCTATCAATCACCGATTAAAGCTTTTTCCAGAGAATTGAACAACTATTATCGACTCAGCATGACAAATAGCCTGACACCACTTGGGGAATTCATGCTCGCAAAGCTTGGCATTAATCCAAGCAATCTGGCGGCTCAAGTCCCAGCTAGTAAGCTCGATGATTACATAGCAATTGTGAACTGGCTAAAGAAGTACAAACCCAAGCCCGATACCACCAATTTAGAGAAGGTGCGGAGCTACCTGGAAGCGTTTCATCATCTCTGTGAAGTAGAAGACTGGGAAAGAGCCAGCGAAATCCTGTTCACCCGCACTAATGCTCCTACCAATGAGGAATTACACGCTCAACTAGGTACTTGGGGCTACTATCGCGAACAAACTGAAGTTTACAGCAGAATGTTAGGCAAGTTAAGCCCAATATTGAACGCTGTTTTTTTAAATGGTTTGGGCAATTTATACCAGGCTTTGGCAAAGTATGAAGAAGCGATTGAATACCATCAGCAGCATTTGGCACTCTGGCAAGAAATCCAAGAGCGCCAAGGGGAGGGAATAGCTTTAGGAAACCTTGGGAATGCTTATTTGTTTCTGAGCGAATATGCCCAGGCAATTGGATACTATCAGCAGAGCTTGAGCATTGCACGGGAAATTCAAGACCGTCGCCTAGTGGGAAGCACTCTAGCAAATTTGGGAAATGTTTACCACGCGCAGGGAGACTATGCCCAGTCAATTGAATTTTATCAGCAGGGTTTGGTGATCGCACGAGAACTTCAAGACCGTCGCCTAGAGGGAAGCACGGTAGGCAATCTGGGACTTGCTTACCGTGCCCAGAAAGACTATCTCAAGGCGAGGCAATATCACAATGAAACTTTGAAAATCATGCAGGAAATCCAATACCGCTTGGGCGAGGAGCAGGCTATAGGTAATTTGGGAATGGTTTACCGTATTGAAGGAGACAATGCTAAGGCAATTGAGTGCCAGCAGCAGCGTTTGGCTATGGCTTGGGAACTTCAAGACCCCTTAGGAGAGGAGAAAGCACTAGGAAATTTAGGTAAGATTTATCATGCCCAAGGAGACTATGACAGAGCGATTGAGTCTTATCAGAAAAGTTTGGTAATTGCGCGGAAAATCCAAAATCCGAAAGGGGAGATGGGGGCGCTCACAGGTCTGGGACAGGTTTACACTGCCGTAGAAGATCATGCCAAAGCGATTGAGTCCTATCAAGAGATTTTGCCAATTGCGAGGAAAATCGGAAACCGCGAAGGTGAGATAGTTGCACTGGTTGGTTTGGGATACGCTTACGCGGCACTAAAGAACCATGCCAAGGCGATTGAGTCCTACCAGCAGATGTTACCAATTGTGCGGGAAATCAGAAACCGCAAAATGGAGATAGTTGCGCTGGGGGGTTTGGGAGCTGCTAATGCAAAACTCAAAAACCATGCCAAGGTAATTGAATTTGAGCAGCAGAGCTTGCCAATTGTGCAGGAAATTGGAGACCGCCAATTGGAGATAGCGACGCTCGCACGTCTAGGGTTTGCTTACGCTGCACTAGGACGCTATGCGAAGGCGATTAAGTTCTTTGGACGACTAATTCTTAAACATCGGTTAGGTGTACCCTTAACTATCTTAGGAGTTGCGCTCTTTATCATCATTCTTATTTTTGCGACGATAGTTTGGCTTTTAATTATTTCAGGAGTTGCGCTCTTTATCATGATTATTCTGGCAATCCTACTTTGGCAAAGAGCGTTAGGTAGGGAGCGTAATATACTCTAGCTGCATAGGCCAATATATTTCTAAGTGGTTATCCAAACTCGCTCGCCTATCATCAATACCGAGACGTAAGCATACATGAAAAAGGAGATTGGAAATGGACACGGCTAAATTGTTGATGAATGGCGATAATCAGGCTGTTATCTTGCCTAAAGAATTTCAGTTACAGGGCAGCGAAGTTTATATCAAAAAAATAGGAAGTGTTATTGTCCTAATTTCCAAGGAAAATCCCTGGCAGGCTTTATTTGAAAGCTTGAGCCTATTCTCTGAAGACTTTATGGAAAGCAGAGAACAACCTGTACTAGAAACTAGAGAGGCTTTTGAATGAGATTTTTGCTAGATACAAATATTTGCATCTACATCATTAAACAGAAACCTCCCAAAGTATTCGAGAAGTTTCAAACGCTTAATCCAGTAGATGTAGGGGTGTCATCAATTACCGTTGCTGAATTGGAATACGGAGCTTATAAAAGCCAGCGCCTAGAACAAAATCGAGCAGCGCTAAGCCAGTTTTTGATACCTCTGGAAATTTTACCCTTTGATGAGAGAGCTACACAAACCTATGGTCAAATTAGAGCAGAGTTAGAACGAAGGGGAATCGTTATTGGTTCGATGGATATGCTAATTGCATCACAAGCCATCAGCCTCGGACTTACCCTAGTCACTAATAATGTGAGAGAGTTTTCACAGATTCCAGGCTTAACCTTGGAAAATTGGATTGAGTAAACGCTCCTGAGAGCGATCTCACTCTAAGGGACTAGCAAAGCGCGACACCCCTACTCCTCCTCTTCAACTAAGTCACCTAAATACAATTCGACAAACTTCTTTGCCGCCGCTGGCTCAATTTCCTTCAAAGCTTGGACTATCTCTACAATTGCCTCCCCAGAAGGGTCTGTTTGCTCGTGAAATCAACGAAAAACAATAGAACGATCCACGCTTAAAGCCACCGCGCAAAGGCTAACACACCCAGACTTTCACCAGTGCGTTAGCGCTGCGCTATCTAAATAGATGAACAGTTAGGCGATCGCTGATCATCAAACCAAAAACAGAAGCCATGCCAACATCTCATCATAATGGATTAAGTCTGCCTACACAGACTCTCCAGCCGAGGTTGTTATGCTTTCCGAGAAATTTCGTCGCCAGTTACGCCAAGAAGTAGAGCAATGGCGCACTGAAGAATTAATTGATGATTGTTTGTACGAACAATTATCCCAACGCTACCTATTCAGTGACATTGAAACGTCTGCCCGTAACCGTTTCATCATCATCTTGCTGGGATTGGGTAGCGTCCTGTTAGGCTTAGCCATCATCACCTTTGTCGCAGCGAATTGGCAAGCATGGTCACGGGTAGTAAAGGTTACTTTATTACTAAGTGGATTTGTGGGCATCAACACCGCCGGATTTTACCTCTGGCGACGCCCAACTGAGGGATGGCAACGCCGTTTGGGACAGGGATTATTAGTCTTAGGGGCTATGGTGCTAGGGGCGAATATGGCGCTGATGTCCCAAATGTTTCACCAGAGTGGACTGCTATATCAGTTGTATCTGGTTTGGGGCTTGGGTGTCTTAGGGATGGCTTATTGCTTACGGTTGACCTTGTTGGGCATGTTGTCAGCCCTCTTAATTGGACTAGGGTATTTGACATCTCTGTGGAGTTCGTCAGAATTTGGCACTCTAGGCGAGTTTTCTTGGCTGCGACTGATGGTGCAATATATGCCCGTCTTAGCCGGTTTGTTATTTATCCCTCTAGCTTACTGGTGTCGATCGCGCTGGCTGTTTCGTATTGGTGCGATCGCGATGGTTTTTTCCCTAGAAGCTAGCTTAATTCGCCTGGATGTGGTAGCTTCATCCGGCTGGATGGCGGCGATCGCTTGTGCCCTACCCCCTGCACTTTTATGGGCTTATAGTGATACCCAGTGGAAAATTCCATCGACAGCCAAGTCATTCGATGGTACAGCCCGGACTCTTGCCGTCACCTTTCTCAGCCTTCTGTTTTATGTCCTATCTTTCCTGGGGATATGGAATACGCCATCAGGACTGTCTGCTGATGTCAGCTCAAGACTACCGTTACCTTTGCAAATCGATATTCTGATTTTAAGCGGCTTGACGCTCTGGGAATGGGGGCGACTGTTGGTGTTACGCCGAGTTAATCTGCCAACCAGCGTCGTAGCTGGCATGATTATTCTCAGCGCCTTCGTTCCTTATTGGCATCTTAGTCTTAGTCGAAGTCCTACCGTGGCGGTGCTAATTTTTAACCTGCTCTTATTTTTGCTAGCAGTGGGCTTAATCCGTGAAGGATTGTCACAGGGGCAGCGGCGCTTATTTTGGGGTGGGATGGTACTACTAACTCTACAGATTTTCAGCAGAATGCTGGAATATAACACCGATTTACTGTTTAAATCCTTCGTCTTGCTCTTGTGCGGTTTGGGTGTTATTACTGCCGGATTATGGTTTGAGCGCTACGTCCGAACCATGAGAAGTTAGAAAGTTTAACTTTCAATCTGCCAACTCTCAACGTTCAACTCATGGCTGCTACTTCAGAATCTCTTCCTCCCACACCTGAATCTCCTCGTCCCATCTCTATGTGGCGATTTTGGGTACCTCTTTTATTTCAAACCGCGCTAATTCTTGCCGTACCAGCTCAAGCTGTGTACACTCAATTCACTGGTAAAACCGTTATCCTTCAAACCATACCCGTAGATCCTTACGAACTCTTGCGAGGCTACTCCCAGACGCTGAGATATGACATTTCGATTCAGGACAATTTACGTAAGCTTCCAGGTTGGCAGGAATTGCCCAAGAACCCGGCTAATGGGAAGGAACTCACCTTTATAAAGCCAGGTACTTACGTCTATGTAATTTTGCAAGAACCCAAATCCTCCGCAACTTCAGCTCTAACTCAACTGCCAAAAGCTTGGGCACCGATAGCCATCAGCCACGTTAGCCCCTCCCAACTGCCTGCAAATCAAGTGGCTCTTAAAGGATTGGCTAAGTATGGCTTTGTCGAGTACGGACTGGAAACTTACTACATCCCTGAAGATCAACGGGAGCAGATTAACGCCGATTTACGTGCCACTCGTTCAGACAACCCGAACGAGTCAGCTCCAATATTACAGCCAGTGGAGCCAAGTCAGCGACCACCCAAGCCGCCCGTTGTGATGGAAATTAAGGTTAGTGCCCAAGGTGAAAGTGTCCCAGTCAGCCTTTGGGCGCGGGTGAGGCAAGGCTCCAAACAATGGGTTCGCAACTATCGCTTCTGATCACGGGAAACTGGAAGGAGAGTTGAA
>DATNQL010000127.1:0-8671 GCA_036704025.1 Stenomitos sp. | reverse complement strand
ACGCTTAGAGACACCAGTAATAGTTGTGCCTGGGGTTGTACTAATGTTTAATATCTCTTTGCCATTTCCGAGGATGAAAAAGTTGAACGTTCCAGCAGCCTGAGATACAGCAGTGCCAGTGCAGGTGGAGGGATTAACTGTGTAGGTAGCCGTCACAGTTCGTGGGGTGGGTGTGCCACCGTCTATGACTACGGTGTCAGTTCCGCTAAGGTTCCCATTTCCATCCGCAATGAAGGTGCCCGCTGAAGCATAAGGCACACGATTAGCTCCCGTCCCATACCAGCCCGTAAGCTGGATTGCATAGGAGCCTTTTACCGTAGCTAAAGAGCATGTAGCAGCAGTCTGATACTGAGCGTGCGCGGCAGGCACGATACTCATACTTGTGAGGGTTATCCCTGTGGTAAGTACAGCGAGTAACTTCTTATTAGTCATAGATTTCTCTTTTTTTGTTCGTACAATCGGAACATCTACAAAAACTTGCAGAAATCAACTGAAGAGGCGTTTTTAAGTTATTAATTCTGATTTCTGGCTAATTCAATTAATACGATAAAAAAATAAACCTCTTAAGGCATTACACCTTTATGCAAAGTTCATTTCATAATTGGGATGAATTAGTATTCACAAAAAGGTAGTACTCATTACAGAAAACTGAAATCTTTGATTCAATATCAGCTTGTTGAAACTTCACCCCTAAATTGCAGATGGCACCAAAGCGGAAAAGGGAGTTATTAAAGCCGATTTGGTATAATATCAATTGAATTGAATAACAAAAGCTACCTACAGAGACTTCTGAAATCTATGTAGGCGAGTCAAGTATTGTGTAGCTACTCAGACAGCTTGACAAAAACTTTTATTGTGTCACTGACACTTAGGAAGCGTTGACCAAGAAGAGTGAGGAGCGATCACAGGCGCAGCGCTTGTGAGAATTACCTCTCCATTGGCACCGTATACCCATCCTGATGCTTCCACCAATGGCGCAGGGGTAGTAGAACTAGGAGTAGTAGAGGCAACCTTTTCTTCTGGCACCGAGAGATTATCTTCTCTTTGCGTTCCTGTAGCGGTGTTAGATTGAGCGGAAAATTGCTGTGAGAGAACCGGTTGATTGACCTCAACGGAGCGACTAGAAGTATCACTTGAGGCGCTAGTGTTGGGTATGGTACGCACAGTGCCTGTAGGATAAGGCGAGGTGAAGGCATCGCCAGGACGAGGTGGCAAACCCCCTGCACCCGTGATGACAAAGCTATTTTCTTGCCGACTGCCGCGACCTATGCAACTATTAGCAATGAGTCCGGAAGAATCGACTAAATTCTCTGGTAGTTTGGTCACGGATTGGCTAGGGTCAAATTGTGGTGTGTTGAGTTCCACTGTGCCATCGACGCCAAACTCGGAACTGGCGCTGATGTCACTTAAGGGTGTCAGCTTATCCCGGAATTGCAAGCCATAGATGCCGGTTGCGGTAATTCTAATCTGTCCACCAGAACCAAGCTGAGCATCGGCTATGATATCACTATTCTCCTTGGGCAGGGCAACGATGAAGGGAGAATTGATGGTGATGTTGCCGCCTGTGCCATTGTTTTGGGCGGAGGTTGCGATCGCACTCTCATTCCGCATCAAAATAAAGTCCCGCACCTGTAATCTAATATCCCCACCTCTCCCCGATACCGTTTCACCTGTAAGTTTTCCCTCATTGTTCAGAAAAATCGAGTCGGCATTAACAGTGAGTGTGCCTGCATCTCCTGTTCCTCGACTGCTTACAGTTGCTTGTGCCCCATCTCGGATGATTAACTGCCTAGTATTGACTGTTAATTCTCCTCCCCGATCTGTGGAAGTCTCCAATGTATTGGCGAATATACCACTGGCAGAGCTTGCACCAATAAATCTTTGTTCCCTTGGACCAATTTGTTGCCGCCGATTGTTAAAAGTGGGATCGCTACCCGCAAGGGTAACACTTTGCGTCGCATTAACAATTATGTTTCCTGCTTTGCTAGTACCGAAACTGGTGGTGATAATTTGTCCGCCGTTCAGGGCTAATATGGTATCAGCGTTAATGATGATGTTACCTCCATCCCCCCGTCCCAAGGTGCTGGCACTGAGAAGAGCGCCATTGGTCACCACAAGTGTTCTGGTTGTAATGTTAATATCTCTACCTTTGCCTACGCCGTTCTCTCCCACATTGCTTAGCGCTAAGCTGGAGCGTCCCTTGAGACTAAACCCATCAAAGGAAACTGTATCGCGTGCATAGATATTCACATTGCCTGAATCACCCTGTCCGTTAGTCGAGGCAGATAGGTTAGCGCCATTCGTTACAAAGAGCGACCCAGTTGTAATATTGATGTCGCCACCTTTCCCCACACCTGTACGCCCCACTGAAGTCAATATTCCACCAGAAAGATTAAACCCCTCTAAGGACACTGTATCGCGAGCATAGATATTTACGTTGCCTGCATTTCCCTGTGCAAGGGTGCTGAGTGTGAAGAAAGCATCATTTGTTAAAGCAAGAGACCCAGTTGTAATATTGATGTTGCCAGCGTTACCTTTGCCCCCAACCACTACAGTGTTAGATATTCTACTGGCATTCAAGGAGACAGTATCGCGTGCAGTTATATTCACGTTGCCTAAGTTTCCTTGTCCAATAAGAGTAGCATCGATTGCGGTGTCATTTGTTAAAGTAAGCGCGGCTGTTGTGATGTTGATGTCGCCCCCGTTGCCCACGGTTCTAAAATTTATGGGGTCTCCTATGCGATTCGATATAACAGAGTTATCCAAGGAGATAGTATCGCGTGCAGTTATATTCAAACTGCCTGCATCTCCCTGTCCAAAAGTACCGTTATTGATTCGAGCGCCATTCATTAAAGTTAGCGATCCAGTTGTGATGTTGAGGTCACCTCCCTTGCCCACGCCTTCAACACGATTTAAAATGGTGCTCTTATCAGTGAGAGTTATTGTCCCTGTTGCGTTAATTTCAATATTCGCTGCTTGAGTGTCAGCAGAACGAGATTCTGGCGCTATCCCAGCATTCAGCCAACTTTCTCCCAGCAAACTTAAGTTACGGGCATTAATAGCAAGACTGCCACTACCAACAGTTAATACATTTACATTCACGAGAGCGCTATTGTCGAGAGTTACATCTGCTAGCGGCACTCCGGGGGGAAAACTTAAACGCAGGTCATCGCCATTCATGCTTAGCCCTACACTACCAGCACCTGCTAAACCTCCCAACTCGACTCGACCGCCATTCGCTCTAACAATTCCACCATTTAAGATTACGTTGCCACCCACCAACAGCAAACTCTTCCCATTAGGAACTCTAATACCGTTTCTAAGTGAGGGATTAATAGGATTTCTGGCTACAGATTGATTGATAATCGGTGCAATCGCAAGTTGATTAAAGAAAAAAGCTGAAGGATTGACTGTCAGCAGTGGAGGCACATTAGGCGCAGAAGCACTGAAAAAGCCTTGAGTGCCAAACTCAATTGCATTCGCTGTCGTTGCTACAAACGAACCCCCTAAATTCAGACTGGCATTTCGTCCAAAGTTAATGCCATTGGGGTTAATCAGAAATAGATTAGCATTGCCGCCACTAACACTAAGGGTGCCCAAAATGTTGGAGGGATTAGTACCTGTCACTCGTGTCAGAATGTTCTCTATCCCAGGTGGATTAGTGAATGAGACTGTTCTGCCATTGCCTACGTTGAATTCCAAAAAACTATGGAACAAGTTAGCACCTCTAGTTGCTCCGCCATCGATTTGGTCAACCTTAGCACTCGATGTGACTTTAGAATTTTCACTACCTAGTGTCGTGTCGGGAATGATTTGAGCAAAGGCAGTAGCATCAGAGGAAGCAAGCGCGTAACTCATCGACAAGGCAAGTGCTACTGGCAGGAGCTTCATACAGTAACCTTTAAAAATAGGTTATCGATGTATCTATACCTTGTTTTTGCTCTATTTTGACTGAATTTATAAATTGTTTTTTCAATCTCCTGTATTGATGCTGGTGGTTCTTTTTTCCCCTGTCCCCTTTTCCTGCCCGAAGAGCGTGACCCCAAGCAAAATTATCCAATTAGCAAAGCGTAGCGAAAGATACAGATAGTGCGAAGCGATCACTGCTAACGTGGCAACTCCAATTATTGTTTACTACTTGTAATTTGGGTCAAGTTTGCTCTTTGTTGAGGTTCTTCTAACTTGGCAAGGTCTGCTAATAGAGATGATGCGATCGCTCCTAATCTTGAACCTTCAGCAGTTCCCAACGCTTCGCGCAGAGCATCATACCATAGACTTGCCCTAGCATAAGCTTCAGTAATTTCCTGCGGATTTTTGGTAGTGGAAAGCACCGTTTTCAAATTGGGTGGCATCTCTACAACCTCAATTTGTGCCCTGGCGACTACCCACGTCGATGGATGGTTCGAGTCACACTTCAGTGCAATTTGCCAAAGATATCTCTGCCCAACAGCTAAACCAGGCTTGTTTTCTGGAAGAGAGAGCTTCATAATCCCTGATGAACTTTGTAAATCCAGCTTCTCAATCAATTTAAAACTGTTATTTCCCATCAACTCAAAGAGTTTGAATTCCAAGGGGAAGGATTTGGTATCGGGGACAAACCAAGCAACCGTTGGACGAACAGAAGCCGTTTGTCCCACATGTCTGATCGGCGCAAGTACCGTTAATGGTACTCCTTTGCTGCTGGCACACCCTCCTCTTGGGCCAGATGAAGATGTATTCCCCTTAGGAGGGGGCTGATCGGGGGGTGGGGTATATTCAGCTAGAGCTGGATTAATCACAGCCAGTGATACGCTCAGGATACAACTGCTTACGACGCTACGATTAATAGGTCTGGCAAGAAGCCATAGGAGTAAGGTCATCCTACTGGTTGATCTGTCGTTATTTTCAAGCAAAGCTTTATCCCATATAAGTCTCATCAGTGTTTTCTTAACATGAAAACTATTGAGGACTTCAGTTTTCGGTAATGACAGTTACCGATTGATGCAACAAACTGTTCCTATTTTGGCATTTAAGGTTGCATAAATATCAAATGTGTTATTGAACCGATTTATGTATCGTATTAATCAACAAGAGTCTGCCTACTTCATCACTCGATGACTATTGAAGAAGCTTTAGCGATTTTAGATAAAGTTTTACAAGCAAAGCGCTTAAATAATCTCCAAGAACTGGTATTTCGCGGGGTTTGGCAAGGACAAAGTTATCAAGCGATCGCGCAAAGCATCGATTACGAACCTGAATATATCAAGCAAATTGGTGCTCAGATCTGGCAGTTACTCACTCAAGCGCTGGGTGAGAAAGTGACAAAAAGTAACATTCAGTCCATTCTCCGCAGATACCAGGATGCAGGAGAGTTTTTGGAATTAAGCAGAACTCCGCAACTTCCTACGCAAACTCTAAAATCGATTAACACAGCAACGCATTCACAAAGTGTAGCCAACGGCGTTAGTACCATCCCAAATCGTCAAGATTGGGGAGAGGCGATTGATGCCTCTATGTTCTTTGGACGCACTGCTGAATTGGCAATGCTACAGCAATGGATTTTGGACGAACGTTGCCGTTTGGTGGTACTGCTGGGGATGGGAGGCATTGGTAAAACATCGCTGTCGGTGAAGCTAGCACAACAGATTCAGGGAGAGTTTGAGTACCTGATTTGGCGCAGTCTGCGGAATGCCCCACCTGTATTAGATATCCTAGCCGAGTTGATTCAGTTTCTTGGCAATGAGCAAGAAACCGAATTACCAAGTACCTTGGACAAAAGAATCTTGCGGTTGATGCATTACTTGCGAAATCACCGCTGTCTGGTAATACTGGATAATGCAGAATCGATTTTACAGGAATGCGATCGCACCGGACGCTACCTGGAAGGATATGAAGGTTACGAGCAACTGTTCAATTGTGTGGGAGAAACCTTCCACCAAAGCTGCTTAGTGTTGACATCTCGTGAGAAACCCAAAGGTGTAGCTGCAAAAGAAGGTGAAACTCTACCCATTCGTTCCTTATCACTGAAGGGTTTATCTCCAGCAGAAGCACGGCAAGTTTTTCAAGCCAAAGGTACATACATCGGTTCAGATTCTGAGTGGGATTCAGTGATTTCCCACTATGCTGGAAACCCCTTAGCTTTAAAAATGATAGCTCCTGCTATTCAAGATTTTTTTGAAGGAAGTGTTTCTAAATTCGTTAATTTTTTTCAACAAGATTCATTAATTTTTGATGATATTCGCGACCTTTTAGGATGCCAGTTCAATCGCATAACAGACTTAGAACAAGAGATAATGTATTGGCTGGCTATTGAGCGAAAGCCAGTTGTTTTAGGGGAATTACAAGACGATTTTGTGGCGCGAGGTAGCCCAACCCAATTACTAGATGCGCTGGTTTCTCTGCAAAGGCGATCATTTATTGAGAAGAGTACGATGGGTTTTACACAACAACCTGTCGTTATGGAGTACATGACTCTACGATTAGTCGAGCAGGTTTGTCAAGAAATTGCTACAGAAAAAATTGGATTATTAATGAGTCACGCTTTGATTAAAGCGACTACGAAAGATTATATCCGAGAGAGTCAAATACGTCTAATTTTAGAAGCAATCGCAAAAAGACTACGCACCAATTTGACATTCCCAAAAGGTCTCGAACATCAACTCAAACAGCTCATCTGGAAACTAAAGCAAAGATTTTCTGATTCACCGGGATACGGCGGCGGCAATCTGATTAACTTACTCAATCAACTCAAAATTAATTTAGCCAACTATGATTTTTCTAACCTAGCAATTTGGCAAGCGGATTTGCGACAAGTCAATTGTTCATATGTAAATTTTTCCTATTGTGATCTAGCTAAGTCGGTCTTTGCTGAAACCTTTAGCGGTATTTTGACGGTAGCCATTTCTCCATGTGGCAACCTTTTAGCTACGGGTGATGTGAATGGTGAAGTTCGCTTGTGGCAAGTTGCAGATGGAAAACAGCTTTTTACCCTTAAGGGACATAGCAGTTGGGTTTGGTCTGTATGTTGGAGTCCAGATGGTCATACTTTAGCCAGTAGCAGCGATGACTGCACAGTGAGGTTATGGGATGTACAGGAGGGTCGCTGCGTTAGAGTTTTACGGGGTCACAGCAGTGGAGTCGGTGCAGTAACTTTCAGTCCGGATGGTCGTACCTTAGCCAGTAGTAGTGATGACGCCTCAGTCCGGTTGTGGCATGTCGGTGAGGGTCGATGTATCAGAGTTTTGTCCGGTCACACCAATCGGGTACGAACAGTGGCTTGGAGTCCGCATGATCGTACCCTCGCCAGTGGTAGTTTTGATTTAACGGTGAGAGTGTGGGATGTACAACAAGGGAACTGCCTCACAGTTTTGTCGGGACACAGGAGTGGCGTCGGCGCAGTAGCATTTAATCCCGATGGTCGGACTCTAGCTAGTGGCAGTGAAGACCAAACCGTGAGGGTATGGAATGTGCAACAGGGCAACTGCCTTAAGGTTTTGTCCGGTCACAGCAGTGGGGTCGGTGCAGTAGCATTTAGTCCAGATGGTCGGACTCTGGCTACTGCTAGTGAAGACCAAACTGTGAGGGTGTGGAATGTACTTGAAGGCAACTGCCTCAAGGTGTTGTCTGGTCACACCAGTCGGGTATGGTCGCTGTGTTGGAGTCCGGATGGTCGGACTTTAGCCAGTGGCAGTGATGACTCCTCAGTCCGGTTGTGGGATGTACAGGAGGGTAAGTATCTCAAAGTTTTATACGGTTACACCAGTTGGGTATGTGCGGTGGCTTGGAGTCCGATCCCCCCCAACCCCCCTTACCAAGGGGGGCAAGGGGGGATCTTAGCTAGTGGCAGTGATGACTCCTCGGTGAGGTTGTGGGATATACATGAGGGGAAATGCCTCAAGGTTTTGCCCAGCGAAGCAGGTCGGATATGGTCAGTGTGTTGGAGTCCCGACGGTTGTACCCTCGCGAGTGGCGGTGATGATTCCTCTGTCCGGTTGTGGGATGTACATGAGGGGAAGTGCCTGAAAGTGTTGCCCGGTCACGCGGGTCGGGTCTGGTCGGTGGCGTTTAGTTCGGATGGTCGTACCGTGGCTAGTGGCAGTTATGACCAAACTGTGAGGTTATGGGATGTAATTGATGGTCACTGCCTCAATATTTTGTCCGGTCACGCCAGTCGAGTGCGGGCCGTTGCGTTTAGTCCTAACTCCACTAACCAAGAGGGCATCTTAGCAAGTGGTGGTGATGACTCCTTAATCAGGCTGTGGGATGTCAGCCGGGGTAAGTGTCTAAAAACGTTGCAGGGTCATACCAACTGGGTCAGTTCGGTAGCGTGGAGTCCGGATGGTAATACCCTGGCGAGTGGCAGTTTTGACCAAACCGTAAGGGTATGGGATGTACGTGAGGGTTGCTGCGTCAGAGTTTTGCCCGGTCACGCGAGTTGGATAAGTGCAGTGGCATGGAGCCCGGATGGTCGTACTTTGGTTAGTAGTAGCGATGACCAAACCATGAAGTTATGGGATGTCAGTACGGGTGGCTGCATCACAACGTTACAAGGTCATCGTAATGGAGTTTTGTCTGTCGCCTTTAGTTCGGATGGTATGACCCTGGCTAGTGGCTCTCAAGATGAGACGATTAAGCTTTGGGATATCAAGACAGGTGAGTGCTTAAAAACGCTTAGGGCTGACAGACTCTATGA
>DATNQL010000126.1:0-1793 GCA_036704025.1 Stenomitos sp. | reverse complement strand
CCTTACGAGCTTTAGCTTCTTCCGGATTAAAACAATAGTCGGGGAGGAGATACTCCTTAATCAAAACCTGATGACTGTTAGAGAGTTGGGTTCCCTGATATAAGCGCCCCATGCCCCGACGCCCGATTAAGTGTTCCACGCGATATCTGCCGCGACTGCCCCGGATTTCCGCTTTTTCGGGTAAGGTAGCGGGGAAACCACATTCTCGACAAGACTTGGTTTCCGGGCTTTGCTGCACAGTTTGCTGGAGATATTCACAGGTTAAGGGGTCACCCCAACGGCAACGATACTGAGTGTAGAGCGGTTCAACAATCTGAGGGGCTTTCCGGGAATCGGCTACCTCTACTGCCGTCCCAGCCGTCCCTTCTTCCTCTTCTTCCTCTAGAGTGGGCTGAAACCCTGTAATGAAGGGGAATATCCAGCGTAATTGGGTAGGTATTAAGCTTTCCAGTCGGCTGATGAAGGTACTGGTGACGTAATCTCGCCTACCCTCTGCCTCACTTCTTGCTCTTCGACCTAACTCTTTAACGACGCCTTTGGTCAGGCTCTTTTTCTTCTTCTTTGCCATAATCAAACGTCTAGGGCTGATCAGAGAGGTTTATTCAGCTAACACCAACCAAGGCAAGAATTTACAATTTTGGATTTCCCCGACTCTTGAATAGTTCTACAAGTCGCGCATTTAAGCTGTCAATTTCCGGCACCTTACAGGGTTGCACAACAGCGATACTGCGAATGGTACCCTGGTTATCAGCAAACTGAGTCCATAACACATTGTTAGAGTCATCCGATAAAGAGTTGGTTGGTCGGTATATGGATTGAAGGCGCTCCAAACCTGTTTGTGCGATCGCCGTCTGCACAGCCTCTAGTTGCTGTGGTGTCAAGGGCGAACCTAACGTCCACGATTTTCCCAGAGGATGGGATTCATACCGACCATCCCCATAGATACGATATCCGGATTCCCGCTCATGAGAATCCAGCAGTAAGACTTGTAGTAAAACTCCCTCCGGCACGGCTGGAATCTGGCTCATTGAACCTCCTAGCCCACAGGCATTTTTATCTTGAGTAACAAACTCTGCTTTCGTTGCGTCAGGATTTCCACAGGCAGCCAAGAGCAGGATGGCTAGCGCCGTCAACCCAATTCGCTGTAAAGCTTTTATATCATACAGGGGTTGGCTCATTCGCACCTCTGGCTGGGAAATCACCTAATCCTTTCATCGCTGAGCCACTGCCAGGACCAACGTTCCACTCCCCGGTAGTTCCCGTCATCGTACCCAGTGCATCAAGAAACGTGACGTAATGGTGAGGTTTAATCGTTTGACCCACCGACATGATGCTATCGTTGTGGGTTGCAAGGATCGGTTGTTGACCAGGAATCAGCGTCTCAGCGAGGTTGGAATGAGCGACCTTAGTCCCAACCGCTCGACTACTGCCTGGGTACTCATCGCCAAGACCGAACATATGACCAAACTCGTGAAGCACAGTTTCTTGACTGCTTTCAAAGCTGCCAACCGTAATATCAACCCTACGCCATTGTGGAGTTTCATCTGCTCCTTTTTCGCCTTCTGCCTGAAGCTTGGGCTGAGTCTTGGCACCAGCATTGACAATTTCGTTACTGACTTCTCGCGCCCGATCTTCTGAAAGCGTCATATTAGTCTGTTCACTTCCTTCTGCACTGGAGTGACCCGTTACAGTTAAAGAGAATGGGGGAATTTCCGGACGTTGCAGTACTGAGCCAAAGTTTTTGAGCTTTGTCTGATCTGCCGCTCCGATTTTGGAACTCCCTTGAGAGAAAA
>DATNQL010000125.1:0-4154 GCA_036704025.1 Stenomitos sp. | reverse complement strand
TATCTCGCCCGATGCTATTGGCGATAATCCGAGGTAAACTCAGGATTTCCTCTTCAGGACGGTCAAGTCCAGCAATATTGACTAAAGTTGCGATCGCTTCTTCCGCTGTTGGTGGTTTGCCAATCACATGCAACCCACAGGGCAGCAACCGCGATTCAATCTCCATCAGCTTCTTGTACACCAAGCCTACCACGGTATCCCGTTCCTCTGCGGTCAGCCCACTGGCGTCTTCGACTAAGGCGATATCCTTATCCAGATTCACCAAGCGGCACTTGTCCATGATGGTGTTAACAATCGGGATACCACGCCCAGTATCTTTCAGGGTTTGGTAAGAAGCAATTAATTCACTCAGTTCCTTCAAGCCCTTATACAACCCTGCATTCTCAGCCGGTGGTGTGAGGTAGGAAATCGTTGCGGCATAGCTGCGGCGCTTGGCAATGGTTGCCTCACTGGGATTATTCGCGGCGTAGTAGTAGAGATTGGGGGTGGAACCAATCAGGTTATCCGGGTAACACGTCCCAGACATCCCCATCTGCTTACCGGGCATAAACTCCAGCGAACCATGAGTTCCGAAGTGCAGCACCGCGTCAGCTTTCCAGATTTTTTCTAAATAGGTATAGTAAGCGGCAAAACCATGATGAGGGCTAGCGGAACGAGAGAACAACAACCGCATCGGGTCACCTTCGTAACCAAAGGTGGGTTGAACCCCGATGAACACATTACCAAATTGCTTTCCGTAAACTAAGAGATTTTGTCCATCACTATTTAAATTTCCCGGAGGTGGCCCCCAGTTTTCTTCCAACCGTGTTGAATAAGGAGTGAGTTCTTCATACTCCGGCACGGACATCTTGTAGGCAATATTCAGTTCGGGAGTTGCGTACTGTGCTTGGGCGTCGTGGATCACCTCTTGCATCAACGCCTCGGATGATTCTGGCAAACCTTGAACATCGTAGCCATTGTTGTTCAGGGCTTCCATCAGTTTATAGATGGAACCAAATACATCCAAATAAGCGGCTGTTCCCACATTCCCTTTATCGGGCGGGAAGCTGAAAACGGTTATGGCGACTTTCTTATCGAGTTTGGGTTTGCGGCGCAGATTAGCCCACTTTAAGGCACGCTGGGCGATCGCTTCGATGCGGTCTTGGAGTGCGATCGCTTTTCCGGTGGTTCCATCTCTACCGGATAAAATAATCGGTTCGATCGCGCCATCCAATTCGGGAATAGCAATCTGTAACGCCACTTGAATCGGGTGCAAGCCTAAATCGCTATCTTCCCACTCCTCCGTGGTTTGGAATACTAAGGGGAGGGCTACCATGTAGGGGCGATTCAACCGTTTTAATGATTCAATCGCTTTAGGATGGTCTTGCCGTGCGGGGCCACCCACCAAAGCGAAACCGGTGAGGGATACCACGCCGTCCACCAAGGCTGTCGGTGTCTTAGCTTTTGCATCGTAGAAGAAAGCATCGACCGGTTTGGAGAAATCTAAACCCCCGGCAAACACAGGAATCACACGAGCACCCATGGCTTCAAATTCCTGCACGATTGCCACATAGTGAGCATCATCTCCGGTGACGAGGTGAGTACGTTGCAACACCAAGCCGATAGAGGGGGCTAGGGGATCTTTTAAGTCGGCAGAGATGTCCTTGCGACTGCTGTACCAGTTCAGGTACTCCTTGACATCCTCAAACATGGTCGGAGCCAAGGGGTGCCAAATGCCCATATCGGGGTAAACCACTGGCTCATTGAAGCTCAGTTGCCGCCCTTTTAAGACATACTTATCTGCCAGCATCAGCAGGAAGTTCTCCAGGTTATCCGATGAACCACCCAGCCAATATTGGAAGCTGAGCATGAAGTTCCGGGCATCCTGCGCTTTGTCCATCGGTAGGTACTTCAGGACTTTGGGCAGGGTTTGCAGCAGCTTCAGCATCCCATCTTGGAAGGACGACCCGGATTTCTCCTTGCGCTTTCGCATAAATTGGGCGATCGCACTCTTGGATTGTCCCAGTTGCGCCATGGAAAAGCTACCCAACTTATTCAGGCGCATGACTTGAGGCATAGAGGGGAAGACAATGGCTGCCTCCATGCGATCGCGGTGTGGTTCTACTGCCGTCACCACCTTATCAGCCAGGTCTTCAATGAAGATGAGTGAAGCAATGAAGATGTTGGCTTGGGCCACATCCCGCTTAAAATCCTCATAGTTTCCTGCGTCCCGAAGTTCCTCGATTAAATAGCCACTCATTTCAACCGCTAGGTTGGGATTGTTTTGATTGATGGATTGAACAGCGGCTGATAATGCACTCTGATACTGTGGCTCCAGCACGACATAGACCACCTTAAGCAAATGACGCCCATTCAAGGCATTGGGGGTAATGTGTCGAATGGTGGACTTGACGTGTGTGAACATGCGACTTTAGCTCCTTAATGATGCGCGTTCTCTTCTCATCGGATGAGTGCTGAGGAGTGAGCGATCAGTTGAGTAAGGACTCACTCTTCATTGCTCAGTTTTTCTATAGGCAACATTAGTTTTTGTATCAAAAAATGCTTACCTGATGGCGGTTTGAGCCTTCATCTGACACAATTCGATAGGAATTTTGAGATATTTGTTTACAAATCTTGACATTTACTAAAGTGTTTACTTAAACTATTTGTTTGCAAAAATTAACAATATAAGTTTTGACAAAACCTTTTAAATATGCATTATTGGGCATAGATTTTGGACTGAGATAGCATAAAATATGATTTTAAATATCAATATAAAACAATTAGCGTTAAGACGCCGTCATTATCCCGACAACGTGAGCATCGCTAAGTTGTAGTCAATTCGACAATTCCCCTCGAGTTTTGGCTGGCACGAGTGGCAGAATCAATACTGTCCTCTGGAAATATCTATTCTGGCGTGGCACAAGAGTATGGTAAAAACACAAGCAATCGACTCTTCAGGGAATTGAGTTATGTCGAACCATCGCACCGCTTACCGCCTCACTCCGGAAGAGAGTAATAATCTCAAACGGGCTGCCGATTATTCTTCCGTGCAGTCCCTTCCAGAAATTTGGCCTCTTGCAGCCCAACGTTTTAAGAATATTGTTGCTCTCAAAGACCCGCATGGTGTTGGAGCGCATGGTGCTAAACCTTCGACCCTCACCTACGCTCAGTTATACCAGCAGATTCAGCAATTTGCGGCTGGGTTGCAATCACTGGGCTTCAAGACAGAATTCGATGAGGCAGGAATCCCAACTCGGATTGCTTTGTTTGCCGACAACAGCCCTCGGTGGATGATTGCGGATCAAGGTATCATCACAGCAGGGGCGGCAAATGCAGTGCGTAGCGCTCAGGCAGACCGTGAAGAACTACTCTATATTCTGGAAGATAGCGGTAGCATCGGTTTAGTGGTGGAAAACCTCGCCCTGCTGAAAAGTTTACGCGATCGCTTAGACTCTCTTCCCCTGGAGTGGGTGATTCTCCTCTCCGAAGAAAAGCCCCCGGAAGGCGAAACCCTAAAAATTATCAACTATGCCGAATTAATGGCAGCCGGGGCCTCCCACCCCCTGACGAGTGTTAGCCATAAGCGGGATACTTTAGCCACCCTACTCTACACCTCTGGTACCACCGGCAAACCCAAGGGTGTCATACTGACTCATGGTAACTTGCTGCATCAAGTGATCAACATTGGTTCCGTATGGGTACCGGAACCAGGGGATCAGGTTCTTTCCATCCTTCCCAGTTGGCACGCCTACGAACGAGCCGTTGAGTACTATATCCTGGCTCAAGGTTGCACGCAGATTTATACGAATTTACGTAACGTCAAAAAAGACCTGAGAGAATTTAAACCCCAATTAATGGTCGGTGTACCACGGCTGTGGGAATCCATTTACGAAGGCGTGCAAAAGCAGTTCCGCGAACAGCCGGCCAATAAACAGCGATTGGTGCAAAACTTCCTCAGCGCGAGTAAACGTTACATGGAGGCACGGCGTCTAGCGCAGGGATTGAGCTTAGACAACCTCCAACCCTCAGCCGTTCAACGATTAAAAGCCAGTGTCCAAGCCACTGTGCTCTGGCCGGTTCATCAACTAGCAGACAAGATTGTTTATCAAAAAGTCCGCGAGGCAACCGGTGGACACATTAAGATCGTCATTAGCGGTGGCGGTTCCCTGGCA
>DATNQL010000124.1:0-5452 GCA_036704025.1 Stenomitos sp. | reverse complement strand
AACAGTTCTAGTAGTACCAATCCTTTCTCGATGGCCGAGACTGCCGCTTGAGTTCGATCGCGCACTTCTAGCTTTTGTAAAATAGTGTGAACGCAAAACCGAACTGTGCCGATCGCAATATAGAGCAGTTCGACAATCTGTTGATTTGTTTTGCCAGTAGCAAATAAGGCTAAAATTTCTTGCTTCCGCCTGGTAAGCGGATTTGCTAATACTTCCGCAGTTTTGGAAACACCAGCTAGGTTACTTTTAAAGGTGACGCAAATTTCTGGTGTATGGGGAGTATGCCAAAATTTGAAATCTGAAATCTAAAATTTGAAATCTAATGACTCGCGTAATAGGCTTAATCAGCGGGACATCAGTAGATGGTATTGATGCCGCATTGGTAGAAATTTCCGGTACGGATATCGATCTAAAAGTCGAGCTTATAGCTGGGGAAACCTATCCCTACCCATCCGATCTCAGAGAAAAAATTTTAGCTGTCTGCGGTGGAGCGGCTATTTCAATGGCAGAATTAGCGGCACTGGATGATGCGATCGGCGTATCCTTCGCCCAAGCCGCCTTAGCTATTCAATCTAACCACACCCCAGCCCAGCTCATCGGCTCCCACGGACAAACAGTTTACCATCGTCCACCTTTGAGGAGCGGGGGAGCTCTTGAGCGGGGGAGTGCGGGAAAATCTAATCATTTAAAAGATTCCCCCCTTGGATATAGCCTGCAATTAGGTCGAGGAGAACTAATTGCTCAAGTGACGGATATTACTACTGTAAATAACTTTCGGGTCGCCGACATTGCTGCTGGCGGTGAAGGTGCGCCCCTAGTCTCCCGTATTGACGCCTTTCTTCTGAGTCATCCAACCGAAAATCGGTGCGTTCAAAACATCGGCGGTATCGGTAACGTAACTTACTTACCAGCTCGTGAGGGTAACTGGCTCTCCCAAGTGCGCGGCTGGGATACTGGCCCCGGAAACGCCCTTTTAGACCTGGCAGTGCAGTATCTAACCGGCGGGAGCAAAACCTACGACAAAGATGGTGCTTGGGCAGCTTCTGGCACGAGCTGTATTCCCTTAGTACGGCAATGGCTTGAGCACGAATTTTTCCGACAAGCGCCGCCCAAATCTACAGGTAGAGAGCTATTCGGGGCGGACTTTTTCCGTACCTGTTTGGCAGATGCGGAAAATTACTTGCTCAGTTCGGCTGACCTGCTGGCCACCCTAACGGAACTCACAGCAGCTTCGATCGCAGATAGTTATCGCAGTTTCTTACCCCAAATGCCGGATACGGTACTGTTATGCGGTGGAGGCAGTCGCAATCTTTACCTAAAAAACCGATTGCAAACTCATCTCTCAGGAGATCCGGAACAATCTTCTGCGTCCTCTATCTCGGTTCTGACAACCGATGAAGTTGGTTTGAACGCCGACTATAAAGAAGCGATCGCCTTTGCCGTTTTAGCCTACTGGCGACATTTAGGTATTCCCGGTAATCTTAAGCAAGTAACTGGTGCCCAAAAAGACGTACTTCTCGGAGAAATTAAATCTGTGACAGCGCCGTAGCGTGTTAGCATAGAGCTTGCGATCGGACAGTGAGCGATCGATACAAGGAATAGGGGCGTGGCTCACACCTTTTTAATTGAGGCAGGGCGTTGGAGATTGCAGGGAAACTGGCTTGAGCGCAACGGTATGCCCATAGCAGTTAAAGGATTAACTCTAGTGGCATGGAGTCGCGACAACTGGTTCACAATGGTAACCAAATTGATGTTTCCAGAAAGCGATCGAGAAGAAATTGCCCTGCAATACCGAGGTCGTTTGGATGCTGGCGAACGCCAGTACACTTTTGTGCTACAACACAGTTTGCTAGGGCGAGTTGAGGGTGAAGGCTGGGTCGCACCAGAATCGATCGTGCAGCGCTACTGGGTGCTGGGCGATCGCCAGCGCCGCAGTGGTTTTGAAACTCTGCACCGAGTTACGGAAAACCAATACTATATCTCCAGCAGTATTTTGGCAGGCCATTACCTAACCAGCACAATGGAAGCACTCTTGGAGCGTCAGCCAGAATAGAATTATCCTTGAATAGTAGATCTTATTGTTCGTTCAACTGAGTTGCACGCATAGCTGTATGGTTTAGCACGCAGACAGAAGTTGAATTTCACTTCTAGTTTGAAACTTTATAGGCAAACCTTAGCAATTGAGAAGGAGCTTCCCCCCTTGCTGCTTCAGCTTGGAATCTCCGAAATGTAAAGGTTGCATCATTTGCCAGTATAGTTTCGCATCTTGCGGTTGGCCGATGATTCACACCCTTTTTTTCCATCTCAGGCGTAGGAGTAAAATTTTGCATAAATTCCCCTGGCAACCCGGTTGTGGAACAACTCTCGGCACTTATATTACACTAACGCTCCTTCTGTAGGTGGAGCTTCACCAAAATGACAGATCCGAACATTGGTCGCTTACTTGACAATCGCTATCAGCTAGCAGAGCTGATAGGGACAGGGGCTATGGGTCGGGTTTATCGCGCTAAAGATGTTTTACTAGGAGGCGTACCCGTCGCTGTCAAGTTTCTCTCCCTAACAATTCAAAATCAGAAATTGCGGTTGCAGGAACGCTTCGAGCGAGAAGCGAAAACCTGTGCTTTGTTAGGCCAAAAAAGTCTCCATATTGTCAGAGTCATGGATTATGGCGTGGACGAACATAAAACTCCGTTCTATGTCATGGAATATCTTCAGGGAGAAAGCCTCAGTGAGATAGTTCGCTCCCGCCCTCTTGCTCTACCTAAATTTTTAGCTTTAGCACGCCAAATTTGTTTGGGATTGCAGTGCGCTCACGAGGGCATCCCTGTAGATGGCGAAATCTGTCCGATTATCCATCGAGATATAAAACCCAGTAATATCTTAGTGGTGCAAGACGCCAGTCTCGGGCAGTTAGCCAAGATTCTTGACTTTGGGATTGCCAAACTGCGTCAAGCAGACAGCGATCAAACTAACTATTATTTAGGAACCTTAGCCTATTCATCCCCCGAACAAATGGAAGGCAAGGAACTTGACAACCGCTCGGATATCTACAGTCTAGGCGTGCTGTTGTTTGAAATGCTCACAGGGAAAATGCCCCTACAAGCAGAAACCCACTCGTTTGGGGGTTGGTATAAAGTCCATCACTTCCAGCAACCTCGAGCTTTTGAAGACGCCAATCCTAACTTGAAACTGCCCAAAGCGCTGGAAAACTTGGTGATGAGCTGCTTGGCTAAAGAACCGAGCGATCGCCCCCAGAATGTTGGTGAAATCATCAAGGCGTTGGAACCTCTAGAGCAACGATACAGCACAGGTAGGCAGCTCGGTCAGCGCATTGAATCAACTCTGGCTAACGTCCCTCTGACAACGGAATCAAGCACTCATCTGGTACCAGTACCATCACCACCCCAGCAAGTAGCAACACCATCAAAACCCCAACAAGTAGCAGCACCATCAAAACCCCAGCCAGCAGCAGCACCATCAAAACCCCAGCAACCGTCTGCCCTTGATGAAATTGAGCGAGTAGTTCGACAGCAATCCTGGCCAAACAACAAACCGATCGCCGAGATTGTCTTTGCTCATTCTTTGTCCACCAACCAAGAAACTCTGGCGACGTTATGGGTGATGTTAAAAAAAGAAGATATTCAGAAGCGTCAGATTTGTAAGCGCTACAATCAATTCTTATTTTTAATGTCTCCCCATCCTATGCTGTTATGGATTACCGCACTCTATACTCGCGAAGCAGGCCCAAAATGGTTGCGCTGCTACTTAGATATGAAGACTTCCCAAGGTGAAGAAATGACAAGGCTGTTAGGGGAGACAGGTCGTTACTGGGTGTTGTTATTTGCCTTGGAGGAACCCAAACATTGTATGCACGCTATGAGCGTTAGGATAGCTCCCTCTCAATGTCAATTGCTACAACAATGGGTCAAAACCAGTCAAACATTAATATCCGTGGGCTCTCCCAAAATGAGTAAAGAGTTGCTCTATGCCCAATTTGAGAAGATTAAGCCTCAGATTATTGCGAAATTAGAAGCCAATTCTTCGCTAGGCCAGTAGCATATCATGCTTGCCTATATATTTTTGGGTAACAGAGGTAGCGCTGCGATCGTCGATTGGCACTACCTCTAAAATTTTTGTTCGCGAATTATATAACTGGGTCTAGGGTCTTGGCAAAGAAAAGCCTCGAATCAAGGGTTAGCAGAATTAATAACGTCCTAACAACCAAAAGAAACCCCGTTTGTGGGACTATTTTACCAATACTCTAGCAACAAATAAATATTTTTCATCTTTATTAAGAATTCCAGCATTGATAACTGTCGATGTTTCTCTCGATTGACTATAAGAAACGAACAACATCCATGTCATCTCAAAATTTCGATCTGGTCAACTGCTGTGTTTAAACCCACACCAGTCCACTAACAAAGGTCATAAACGAATAGAGTTGACGCCCCAGCATCCCCAGCTTCTTTCCCCTCGGAACAAAGCAAGAGAAGGAGGTCGCTCACTGCGACATCAGTAAGCTCTACTCAAAGTGAGGGTTTGATTCCAAGCCCCATTGGTGCTTCAAAAGATTCTGATAGGTCGCTTCGCGCACTACCATTTGTTCGTAGAGCTTGACTAAAAAGTCTTGTGCTTGCTCCAAGTTCATTTTTTCAACCTGGCTCTTAAAGGAAAAGATGCTGAATTGTTGTTCGAGAGACAGTTCGATGGGTGAATTCATAAGTAAATCCTACAAAAGATATAGTGCGGACTTATGGTTTGCTAATACCTCTACCAGGGAGGTTGAGACATAACCGTTTCGGTTATTAAGTCTATATTACAAAAGATAACAATCGTTTGACAAATTGCACATACCTCCTAAGTTGGTACTTCTAGATCCATAAGATAGATATGTCGCTCCGGAAGTTCCATATCGCCTAATGGTATTTTTAGCAAGTTCTCAAATGAAAAATTGCTCAGGATGAACAAAAAGCTTAAGTGAAAATACCTAAGCTTTTGTATTTATTCTTATAGGAATATCTATTAGCTCTACTTATCAGTAGAGGCTTCTATTGCCACAATCACCACAGTGATGTTGTCTCGACCACCTTGTTCTTTAGCTGCGTCTACGAGGTCGCAAGCTGCTTGTTCCCAGAGAGGGGACTGGAGGTAGGAAGAGATCGCTACATCAGTAAGTTCTTCAGTCAATCCATCGCTGCACAGCAAAAGACGATCGCCCACTTGCACATCTAGGGATTGTATTTCTACCTGTGCTAAATCCTCGCGACCCACACACTGAGATAACATATGTCGCCAAGGATGAACCCTTGCTTGCGCTGGACTGAGGACGCCAGCTTTGAGCGCACGAGCCACCCAAGTATGATCTTCAGTAATTTTTTCCAGCTTTGCGTCCCGCAGCCGATAGAGACGAGAATCACCCACATGAGCTGTCCAAGCTTCTTGTCGCCTAAAC
>DATNQL010000123.1:0-5232 GCA_036704025.1 Stenomitos sp. | reverse complement strand
ACCTGAACCTTATGCAACTCCACCTATAGATATTCCAACGACTTGGAGTGGTGAGGGGAAAGTTACACCGATGGAACGGGCAACTAATTTCAAAGGGACAGTCCAAAATAAAATTGCTGTCCAAATTAATGGGGGACTGAATATACGTTCGGGTTCTAGTACTAGCTCTTCTCTAGTAGGCAAGATACCTGCTAACACCGAGTTGGAATTTGACAGCCAGACTCAAGGTGAATTGGTAAACGATCCCAATGGTGAGGGTAGCAGTAACATTTGGTATCACCTTGCTGATGGTCGCGGTTGGATAAGTGCTGTGTATGTCGGAAATATCCAACAAATATCAAACCCAACCAACCCAACACAACCGCAACCGGGATTTGACATCAACAAGATTCTTGCTGTTGTTCCATCAAATATGCGTTTATACGCGCAGAATTCGATTCCTTTAATTTTGGCTCAGGCTCAAGCAGACGGTGTTACCGATGTGGGACAAATTGCTTACATCCTCGCTACCGCAGAGCGTGAATCTCATCTTGGAGAATTGATGGAAGAACTTGCCTCTGGTGCGGCTTATGAAGGACGAGCCGATTTGGGAAATACTCAGCCAGGAGATGGTGTTCGGTTTAAGGGACGTGGTTATGTTCAAATCACGGGTCGCTCCAACTATACTAAATGGTCGCAACGACTCAGTATTGATTTAGTGGGTCAACCAACGAAAGCTGCTGAAGCAGCGATCGCAGCTAAGATACTAGTTCAAGGAATGCGTGATGGTACGTTTACAGGCAAAAAGTTAAGTGACTATATCAATGGCTCAAACCGAGACTTTTACAATGCCAGACGTATCGTCAATGGTACAGATCAAGCAGGATATATCGCCCAACGTGCTGAAGTGTACCTAAATGCGCTCAATGGTGCTGTTATTGCCAATCAACAACCTGCTCCTGCAACTCGCCGTGAATATATCGTGCGCCCTGGTGATACACTCTCAGGAATTGCTCAGCGAGAAATGGGTAATGCCAATCGCTGGCGCGAAATCCAAAGGGCGAATGGTACGACATTTACAGAGGATGAAGCGCGTCGTCTCCAAATTGGTCAAAAGGTCTATCTGCCAGTCAATTATCAGGCTGGAACAGGTACACCTGTCGCATCTCCCAACCCAGGTAATGGTAGTAATCCTACCCCGCAACCTGCACCTAGCCCTGGCTCAACAGACTTTCCGGGAACGGTGATGTACACAGGTGTCAATATCCGTAGTGGGCCGGGAGTTAATTACGCTAAACTCGGTGCCTACGCACCTGGTACACCATTGGTATTTGATGCTTGGACGCGGGGAACAGCTCATGAAGATGCTATGCTCCATACAATGGATGACCGTTGGTTCCGTGTCAAGGGGACGAATACTTGGGTTGCAAGTGCTTACATCAATGGCAATCCTAACTCAAATAGTCAGTACATTGCTCCACCTAGTGGTTCTAATAATAGTGGCGGTTCTTCACATGTTCTCACTTTGCAGGAATTAGCAAATTCATGGCAGAGTTGGTCTGAGTACAGATCAGACAATCCATTTTGGCAAGCTGGATACGGACCACCAAACTGTACCTGGTATGCTTACGGTCGTATGAGACAGTTAGGCTACAGCAAAGCCGCTTTGAATACCATGTTAGGTAATGCTGGTACCTGGGATAATACGGCTGGAAATGGCGCAAGTGTCATCTATACACCGCAAGCTCCTTGTATTGCTGTATGGGAGGCTGGAGTCGGTTATGCTGGCAGTGTAGGTCATGTAGCTGTAGTTGAGCGAGTTAATGCAGACGGGTCTATTTTGATTTCTGAGTCAAACTGGCCCACAGGAAATTTGTACCAGACTCGGACAGTACGTCCAAATACTGTCTATTGGCCAAGTAAGTTTATCACTGCCCCCAAAGCCTAAAGTGTGGGTTGACTGATACGAACTAATTTGTCATAGGTACGCGATCGCACTCCATCCCCCACCAAGTGCGATCGCTTCTTTCTTCTGTGGTGAGTAATACCTACCCTACTCAGTTAAATCCCCAAAACGCTCCTGATACCGCCGAAGCAGTTCCTTCATCGCTTCAGCCTGTTGCTGTTCTTGGGTTAACTGCTGTTCGGCAAGGATTGCTCTTTGCTCAGCTTGAACGGCTTTTTGCTGTTGTTGAACTAACTGCTGTTCAGCTTGGGCAGCTCGTTGTCGTTCCTGCTCTAAAAGCTGACAGATTTCAATGTAGGAGAAAAACAACCCTCCATCTGGACGGTATATCTGTAACTCCTCCCCAGACAAATCGAAACGAATTTCTAACCGAGGACTCACCCAATTTGCCATTGACGCGATCGGCTCTAACCCATCTTCACCACGCAGCCAACCTCGCAATCGATTGCTATCTGGGTCGTAAATATAATACTCTTCCACCCCATAGCGATCGTAAAACAGCAACTTCTTCTCCATCTCTTCCTGAGAATTGCTGGGGGAGAGAATTTCAAACACGACTTGAGGCGCAATGTTGTCTTCTTCCCATTGCTTGTAAGAGGCGCGATCGCTCTTTGGTCTGCCAAACACTACCATGACATCTGGAGCGTTGACCAGCGTATTGCGTCCCTGTACCGGATACCAAAACAAGTCCCCCGCCACAAATACGTTCGGTTCATCTGCATACAGCCAATCCAAATTCTGCTGAACGACTACAATCCAGCGAAACTGCTTGGTATTATTTGCCATTGGCTGTCCGTCGCTATCAGGGTAGATGACCTCTGGTTGAGTCGGAGATTGAGAAACCATAACCTTACTAGATCATTGGCTTAATGACTCGACTCTAGCACGGACGGCGATCGCTTCTGGATATTGAGGTTGGATGCGATCGCTTTCTTATTCTCTACATTCGTTAACTTTTGTTAAGAATACGGGGTTTTGCATAAAATCCGCCTTCCCCACCGGACAGAGGAGTAGAAACAGCACCATCCTTTCTTCTCCACTCGTGCATTTACCCAGAACAATGACACCCGAACACCAGCTATCTTCAGAACATTTTAGCGATTGGATTTGTCCTGATATCAGCACCTATTGGCAACTGGCGAAAGTGCGTGGTCAAGACCAAGTCATCCTCAAATCCACTCATTCGGAACGTCAATTTCGCTTCTCAATCGCTGAAGGCTACGCTCTGCAATACTTTACAGGTCAATTAACCGTTGAGCAAATTCAAACCTGTTGCCAGCAACAATTTCAAGATGCTATCTCTAACCATTTAACTATCTCTAGCCAGTTAGTTGTAGAACTCCTGCAAAAGCTAATTGCACTGGGTATTCTGGCTCTTCCCGATACCCAACCCCATCCTACACCAGCATCACCCAATCAATTACCTCAACTCAAAGCTTGTGTGCAGTGGATTCGTCACCCGGATGGATACTGGATTCTCCGCAATCCTGAAGATGTGACGTTTTTGCAAGTGAGCGATCGCGATAAATCTGTCATCTCCCAATTCGGACAACAGCCATTAGCTACCATCGCTTCCTCATCCAACATTACTAGAGATGAACTGCGATATCTCTTACAGTTATTGACAGCAACCGCAATGTTGTCAGGCACAAAACCGCCTCAACGCACAAAACGCAAGTTTAATCCTCTACAACTTTTATCATTCAAAATTCATTTATTTAATCCCGATGCTTGGCTAACGCGACACGTTAATAAGCTACGCTGGATTTGGACAACCTCGTTTTGTTTTTTATTGTGCTTTTTTCTCGCTTGGTCTGTTTTAGTCGGAATGCATCAATCCGCTGAAATTTTAGCCATCGGTCAACAGCTTTGGTCAACTCAGGGAGGAAAAATTTTGCTTCCTTTTGCCCTTTTGATGATGGGAGTTGTGTCTCTTCACGAACTTGGTCATGCTTTTACTTTAAAGCATTACGGCGGTATTGTTCCAGAAATTGGACTGCTATTTATGTGCTTCATTCCGGGATGCTATACCAATACTACTGATTCTTATTGTTTAGTGAAGCGTCGGCAACGGCTTTTAGTTGTAGCGGCTGGAGTATTGGTGCAGCTCATGATTTGGGCAGTGGCTTTGTGGATGTGGAATCTGTCGAATCCTGACACTTGGTTGCATACTACTAGTTATTTATTAATGGTTGCTGCACTGTTCACAATGGCATTAAATCTTAATCCTTTAAGTAAGTTTGATGGTTACTATCTAGCCGTCGCCTTAAGTGGGATTAATAATTTGCGATCGCGCTCGTTTCAGCTATATGCTAATTTATTCCGATTTCGACCGAACTCTGAACGATTGAGCGACGCCTTAATTTTAGCAGCATATGCCCCTTTTAGCTTTGCCTACATCTTATTGGTTTTTGGTCATCTCTGGCTGGGATTGGGAGATTGGTTGCTTACCCATATTCCTATGACGGCTTTAACTCTCTTTGTCTTCTGGGCAATTTATTTCTATTCTCCTCAACCAGAATCGAGAACATCGATTCAACAAGCAAAACCTTAAATGCTTCATTTTTTCCTTATCTTCTCCTTGTAGGAGAACCTTGAGGAAGAGGTAATGCAATTCTGAAAAAAATTAAGTCTAATAAAGAGAACTATGACTTCCTCTATTCCTTCTCATTCTTCCCACTTTTCTCCTTCTTTACAAGTTGTACCTCCTAATGCCTTACAACCTACTCATCCACCTACAACTTTTCCAAAAGAAGATAAGGAGATACAAAAACAGCCTAATCGGGAGAATTCTGCAAACCAACCTATCGCATCTCCCCCCAATGTTACGGCATCGCCTTCCGACTCTTCACAAAAACGCCCTTGGTTGATGCTAGGAGTGCTTGTCGCAATTGGGGGTTTGGGATTTCTTTCGGTTCCTCAATCGGTTACGGGAACTGCTGAAATCACTTCTACTCCCAATGCGAGGCAAACTGTAACGATGCCAATGGCAGGACGGGTAGAAATTCTTGTGCCTCCCAAGCACTCGGTTGAACGTAATCAACCCATTGCTCTTGTTAAAAGTGAAGATTTTAACAAAGACTTAGCAGAAGTTACCCAGAAGTTTGAGCAAGTGCAGTCGGAAGTGGCGTTAAGTCAACAGCAACTTGGCCCGATTCAATCTCAGTTTCAGGAAGCTTTGGCACGGGAGGCGGCGAGTCGTCAAAAGACGGATTTTTTCCAACAGCAGTTGAGTCAACTGAGTCAAGGAACGCTTCCGCCTCAAATGCAAGAGTTAGAACGCGGAC
>DATNQL010000122.1:0-2958 GCA_036704025.1 Stenomitos sp. | reverse complement strand
TGGTCTCTGTGGAGAGAGCAATTTTGGCAGTTGAGACGGGCTGAACGCCATTTCCAGAAGAAACCGCTTTGGTTTTCTTGGAGATAGACTTCCACCAAGCAATGCGGCTGGGGATGGGAGTACGTGCGGGCTGTAACCCCTGAAGCACTTCCGACAACTGCAATCCTTCTAAAGACATTGGCTTCGCTTCCCGGAGCTTATGCCAGACAGAACGGGACATCAGCAGGGTATGCTCAATCCGCTCTGCCCCCATCTGTTCGAGATATTCTTCTCGTTCGGGTTGGTAATCGGCAGAAGCAATTTGTAGGGATTGTGGGGGCACCGCCTGCACCACCCGCGCCATCTGAGCCAGTAACTCTGGGTATAAGCAGGTATAAGCCGGGTGAACCGTCAGCTCACCTTCGTGGCAACTGGAGCCATCCCGACACAGCCGGATTTGAAAATAGCCAATAGCCGCTTTGCGTTGAGGTTCAAAGACATAGCCACTCACCACTTCGGTATGGGTAAACCAGTGGTAAATATGGGAGATGAGCGCTCTGACAAACCCAGTTTTAAAGTCTTGGACATGGCGATCAAACACCTGGCGCACCAGGGGTGGCATGGAGGCTGTATCCAGTTGATAAAGCAACTGAGCATCCGCGTTACTCACGGGTAGCAGGTTAGGTAAATCAGGTTCATGAGCAGCCAATTCTTCCAGAATTTGCGGCGCAATGGCCCAATAGGTGAGTTGGGCTAAAGGCTGAAATCCATTTTGCCGATAAAGCGCCAGTGTTGTTTTCTGATGAATATTAACTTCTAGTAACCAGGTTCGCGCTTCCCAAATCGTCTCGAAGCAATAGCGCAATAACCCCGAGCCAGTATCTCCTTTGGCGGATGTATTTTCTGGAACATTGGTCGTGGTATCGACTAACACCTGCTCCACCCGCCAAGTGCTGCGGGTGCGATTAAACGGCGAAATCTTGATCATGCCGCGAATCTGCTGGAACGATTCAGCAACATACGAATAAAAGGCATACTGACAGGGGTTAGGGAACCAACTTAACAGTTTGAGCAAGCCATACCAGCGTCGAACTTGCTGTAATTGCTGAATGAAGGTCACAGAACAACTGTTGCTATCTGCATCAGTTGCTGCTGTGGCAAGCTGCTCGATTGCCTCCAAATCTCGATATTGGATGGGGCGAATCACATTCTTCGCGTTTTCTGAAACAGGTGAAGTCATGTTGGGTACAGATGCCTTGACGCAGATAGCAGCAGACGCGACCTACAGGCTTGCGCGCTCGCAAAAGAGTGACTTGCAAGACTGGGGTTACTGCCAATATATTAACGATTTTCCCACCCTTCCATGTTGATGATTGCGGTGCCTTTCTTTCTAAGAGCGGGACTTCCAGGCTTTTGAGGGGTTCTTTCTATTGTATTCTTCTTACTCCTTTTTTCCTTCAGGATGTGAGTATCATGACCAAGTGAGTTCACAAAATTTAAAGGACATCAGGGTTAAACGAGGTTTTTATCGTAAACATTTGTAAACTAATAAACAACTATCTGCTCACAAAAATTTTCTTACCGCCTTCCCACGGCGGTGGTCACTCTCCGGAAAAGCACCACCGGGCTTCACTGTGTTAGGAGTTTCTCATGAAGCAACTTATCAAACTTGAGCGCTACTTTTTGATTGGTCATATTTTTGCAATGGTTTTTGGACTGGCAGGATTACTGCTGGTCGTTCCTCATCCTGATGTGATCGCCGGCTTAGGCTCGATTGGGCAGAAGGCGTTTGGGTTGTCCATGTCTGGGGGCGGGGTGATCAATATCCTTCTGGGTGCCGCTGCGGTGGCGACTTATGCCTACCGAACCCTGGGGTTAAAGCAATGGCTGACGTTTATGATCCCGGCGATGGTTCTCTCCTTGGGGAGTGAATTACTGGGCACCAGTACCGGCTTCCCCTTTGGAGAATATGGCTACTTGAGTGGTTTGGGTTACAAAGTGGCTGGACTGGTTCCTTTCACCATTCCCTTCTCCTGGTTTTATATGGGGTTTGTTTGTTATTTACTCGCTCGTGCTGGAATTGATGCCAGTCTGAAAACAGCAAATGGGGTTTGGTTGCGCTCTATCTTAGGTATCGTCTTAGGAGCCATTCTCCTCACATCCTGGGACTTTGCCCTCGACCCAGCAATGAGTCAAACGGCCTTTCCTTTTTGGCACTTCGGAGATATTGGTTCCTTTTTTGGTACCCCCTACCGCAATTTTGCCGGTTGGCTGGCAACGGGTGGTCTGTTTATGACGGTAGCCGCTTTGTTCTGGAAGAAAACGCCGATTAACTTATCCCGTCAGCAGTTAGGATTTCCGCTGGTCATTTATATCAGTAACATTGCGTTTAGCGCTTTCATGACTGTGTTTGGTGTTGGGCTGTGGATTCCAGTGGTATTAACTGTTGTTTTCGGCGTCCTGCCAGCTGTGGCTTTGTGGTGGATGGCTTCATCTGCCCCCATAGCACCCAATCTCAGTGAAGCTCCTGAACTCGCTCAGCTTCAAACGAGTAAAGTCCCTGTGGCACCCGTGGGAGCTCTGCCTAAGTGAGTTGGGTTATCGCTTTAGTCAGCCATTCAACAGCGCTACTTTCACTGCCTATAGCGGGATTTTTCGCATCAGCGCTGTTCCTGATTCAGACGCCTGCCGCCTTCCTCCTGCTCTCCCGCCTGCTCAAAGGGCCAGGGCGTCGCCCTCCCATCGAGCCTCAAGCCGCCACTCCCGAACAACTGCGTGCAGTGAGTGTGGTCATTCCCACCCTCAATGAACGCGATCGCCTGACACCCTGTCTGATGGGACTGAGTCAGCAAAGTGATGAAGTTCGAGAAATCATCGTGGTCGATAGTCACTCGACCGATGGTACACCTGAACTGGTCAAGAACGCCCAAGCCAAAGACCCGCGATTTCGCCTAATTAATGATGACCCCTTACCCGCTG
>DATNQL010000121.1:0-12381 GCA_036704025.1 Stenomitos sp. | reverse complement strand
CCTCAACCCACTTCCCATTCTTAGCCGTCGTTTCGCCTTTTTCCACCACCCAGTAAGACTCAAACGCTCGGAAATGGTCAATCCGCACAATGTCTACGTAATCGAGTGTGGCTTGAAAGCGTTGCACCCACCAGCGGAAATTATCTTGCTGTAATGGCTCCCACTTGTAAACCGGATTGCCCCACAACTGACCATCTGCACTGAAATAATCAGGGGGAACACCTGCCATCAAAGCCGCTTCACCCGTCTCCTCCTCGATCGCAAAAATGTCCCGATGCGCCCAGACATCTACACTATTGTGCGCCACATAAATCGGGATATCGCCAATAATTTGGATATGGTGCAGGTTGGCATACTGTTTTAACTCCGACCACTGGCGGAAGAACTCAAACTGCAAATATTGGTGGAAATAAATCTCAGCGCTTAACTTTTGTCGCCATTTCTCAACGGCTTCTGGATGAGCTTTGGCAATTTCCGGTTCCCAAGTATGCCAGCTTGTGCCCTCAAAGGTGTCATGCAACGCCATAAATAAAGCATAATCTTCCAGCCAGCTCGCGGTCGCCTCACAAAACCCTGAAAATTGCTTTTTTTCTACCTCTGAGGCATTTGCTTGGAAGCGATCGCAGGCTTTACGAAGCATGGGCATCTTCGTTTGCTTCACCCGCTCATAATCTACCCGGTCAAGGGGAAACTCCGGCAGATTAGCAAAATCTTCATCTGTTAGCAGCCCCTGAGATTGCAGTTTTTCTGGGCTAATCAACAGCGGATTTCCCGCCATTGATGAATAACACATATAAGGAGAGTTGCCATATCCGGTGGGTCCTAAAGGCAAGATTTGCCACAGTTGCTGGTCACTCTGTGCCAAAAAATCAATAAATTTATAAGCTTCTAAGCCTAAGTCACCAATACCAAAGCGACTGGGTAGGGAAGTAGGATGAAGTAGAATACCACTAGATCGGGGAAACGGCATAACCAAATATCAGAGCAAGCAATTCTTAAGACAGTATCACGCTAGGGACGGGTTGAGGATCATTCCCAAGCCATGTGATTTTTATCACCCCAATTAATAGTTGAGACTAGATTTGTCTTCACTACTCCAGTTATGCTGAGTGCGACATACGATAGATTTATTGGCTCAGCTCGTGACCTACCGCAATCCTGTTCCCACTGTTGATATCATTATCGAGTTAGTAGACCGACCCCATCGACCGATTATTTTGATTGAACGCAAAAATCCTCCCTTCGGTTGGGCGATTCCAGGTGGTTTTGTGGATTATGGAGAGTCGATAGAAACGGCAGCGGTACGAGAAGCTAAGGAAGAAATTGGTTTACAGGTTGAGCTGATTGACCAGTTCCATGCCTATTCTGACCCTAATCGTGATCCTCGCCAGCATACGATTAGTGTGGTGTTTATTGCTTCAGGCCAAGGTGAACCTCAAGCGGCTGATGATGCTAAAACTTTAGGAATTTTTCAGGCTTGGGAGATTCCCGATAATCTATGTTTCGACCATGACAAGATTCTACGGGATTACTGGCATTATCGGCATTATGGGATACGTCCCCGATTGTCTATCTAGATAGACTCTCCTCTCATGCCTTTTGGTCACAACGCTCGCGTTCGCGTTCTCCGTTAGCGTTTGCGGAGCATGGTGTGATAGCCGCAAAGCGGGGCAACGCCCAGGATCGTCAGCGGGCGGGCAACTTCCCACAGGAGTAGGAATGAAATATTCTTATTCCTTCTGCCCTCTGCCCTCTACCTTCGGCCTTATTTTCAGAATAGGAATCAGGATTAGAGGCTGTCGCGTCGGCAAGTCATTACAGATAGTAGAAGAGATTTATTATTATCAAGGTCTTCCGGCCTGAAGCCCCCATCTATCAAGCTCAGATTGAAGTAATGAGCCTTAGGGGCAAGGTTATACCCTCCCTTCACCAATTCTCTGGCTCCTATCAGGAAAATTTATTATCAATCTATTAAGAATCTATTGCATTAAGGGTACAATACTCAAGTCAAGTCGTTGACTTGAGTCCATTCATTCATCGAGAACGTTACCAGGAGAAAGCGATCGCGAATGAACGTTACTAGACGCAGTGTAGTTGCCCTCTTCTCTGGGTTGGCCGTCCTGAGTGCGGTTGGATGTTCCTCTGAGGCACCCAAAGTAGATGCTGAGGCAAACCAAGCAACGGCAAACAAGGCGAGTACAGGCGAAATTAACCTTTACTCATCCCGTCACTACGATACCGATAATGCGCTGTACCAAAACTTCACCAAACAGACGGGAATCAAGGTAAATCTGATTGAAGGCAAAGCCGACGAACTGATTGAACGCATCAAGAGTGAAGGGGCAAATAGCCCAGCCGACGTGTTGATTACTGTTGATGCAGGTGGGTTCTGGCGAGCACAGAAGGAAGGGGCTTTACAACCGATTTCTTCCGCCAAGCTAGAGTCGGCAGTTCCCGAAAATCTGCGTAGTCCTGAAGGATACTGGTTTGGCTTAGCAAAACGGGCGCGTGTAATTGTTTATAACAAAGATAAAGTAAAACCCGACCAACTATCGACCTACGATGCTTTAGCCCAGCCCGAATGGAAAGGGCGGGTTTGTGTCCGCAGTTCAGATAATATTTATAATCAGTCCCTCGTCGCCTCAAACATTGAAAGCAAGGGTGTTGAAAAGACTGAGGAATGGGCAAAAGGGTTAGTGCGTAATTTTGCTCGTCCACCAGAAGGCAATGATACAGCACAAATCAAAGCGGTGGCAGCCGGTCAATGTGATGTTGCGATCGTAAACCATTACTATGTAGGGCGACTGAAGGATTCAAAAGACGCTCAAGAGCAAAAAACGGCTTCCCAAGTTGGGGTTTTCTTCCCCAATCAAAATGAGGGTGGCACCCATATTAATATTAGTGGCGCGGGTGTCGCCGCTAAGGCTCCCCATAAGGAAAACGCGATCAAATTTGTTGAGTATTTAGCGACTCCAGAGGCACAGGAAATCTTTGCTAATGGTAGTTATGAGTACCCTGTAGTTTCAGGTTTGAAGCCGAATCCTGCGGTTGCTAGCTTTGGAGATTTTAAAGAATCGAATCTCAAAGTTGTGGCTTATGGTGAAAAGAATCCGGAAGCGGTTAAGGTGATGGATCGCGCTGGGTGGAAGTAGAGACGTTTTTCCCGAACGTCTCCACTCTTGTTGTTGTTTGGAAATAGGGCGTACCCAATACGGGGTGCGCTACTTTATTTTGCGATCGCTCGATTCGTGTTTCCCAAAGTCGCAACGGTTGTACCGATTGCACTCCAATAAGTTTATTTGACTTAAGAAAAGTCAGCCTCACTTGGCAGTGGGAATGTCGTCGCAGAGTGTGCGATCGCCCTCTTCTACATTGGGGTTATTCTTTAGATAATCACGCGCCCAATCGCAACCCCGCGCCAGAAGAACATCGAAATTGCTATTCCACCGCTCCAAATTCCACAGAATTATGGTCTTGTCATTACTAGCTGAGGCGATAGTCTTGCCATCAGGGTTAAAACTGACACTGTAGACGCTTTTGGTATGACCTGAGAGCGTTTTGAGCAAAGTGCCGTCGAGTCTCCAGAGTTTCACCGTATTATCATTACTAGCTGAGGCAATCATCTGACCATCAGGACTAAAACGAACACTATTGACGGCACTACGATGACCTTCGAGAGTTCTGAGCCATTTTCCGTCTAATCTCCAGAGTTTAATTGTTTTATCCTCACTAGCCGAGGCAATCATCTGACCATCAGGGCTGAAATCGATACCCCAGACTGTCTCATGTTCTGGAAGATCTCTCAGAAATTGACCATCCCGTCTCCAGAGTTTCATCGTTGTGTCAGTGCTAGCCGAACTAGCCGAGGCAATCGTCTGACCGTCGGGGCTGAACCTGACGCTGTTGACAGCATTGGTGTGATCATGGAGGGGATCATGGAGGGTTTTGAGAAACGTGCCATCTCGCTGCCAGAGTGTCACTGTTTTATCCTCACTAGCTGAGGCAATTGCCTGACTGTCGGGGCTGAAACTGACGCTATTGACAGCATTGATGTGATCATGGAGGGGATCATGGAGGGTTTTGAGAAACGTGCCATCTCGCTTCCAGAGTTTCACTGTTTTATCAACACTAGCGGAAGCAACCATCTGACCATCACGGCTGAAACTGACATCGTTGACAGCATTGGTGTGATCATGGAGGGTTTTGAGAAACGTGCCATCTCGCTGCCAGAGTTTCGCTGTTTTATCAGCACTGGCGGAAGCAATCATCTGACCATCGGGGCTGAAACTGACACTATAGACGGCTTTTCTATGATCATAGAGAGTTCGGAATAAATTCCTGTTCGGGTTCAGTTGCCAGAGTTTCACCGTATGATCCTCACTAGCCGAGGCAATTGTCTGACCGTCAGGACTAAAACTGACACTTTTGACTCCATCACTATGGCCTTGGAGTGTTGTCAGCAATGTGCCATCTAGTCCCCAAATCGTCACGTTTTGGTTATAACTGGCGGAAGCAATCATCTGACTATCAGGGCTGAAGCTGACACTATTGACTTCGGCGGTAGAACCTTCGAGAGTTCTAAGCAAAGTTCCGTCGCGTTTCCAGAGTTTCACCTTGTTGTCAGCACTGGCGGAAGCAATGAGTTGACCATCAGGGCTGAAACTAACACTGTTGACTTCAGCGGTATGACCTTTTTGACCTGCGAGAGTAGTGAGCAAAGTGCCGTCTCGCTTCCAGAGTTTCACTGTTTTATCAGAACTGACAGAAACAATCATCTGACCATCAGGGCTGAAGCTGACACTATTGACTGGTTCACTATGCTCTTTGAGCGATTTGAGCAAAGTGCCATCTCGCTTCCAGAGCTTCACTGTTTTATCAGCACTGGCAGAAGCAATCATCTGACCATCGGGGCTGAAACTGACACTATTAACCTGAGCGGTATGGCCTTTTTCACCTGAGAGAGTTTTGAGCAAAGTGCCATCTCGGTTCCAGAGTTTTACCGTGTTATCAGCACTGGCAGAAGCAATGAGTTGACCATCAGGGCTGAAGCTAACACTATTAACTTGGGCGCTATGACCTGTAAAAGTTCTGAACCAAGTGCCGTCACGTCTCCAGAGTTTCACAGTACGGTCAGCACTAGCTGAGGCAATGAGTTGACCATCGGGGCTGAAACTGACACTATTGACTTGTGCAGTATGACCTTCTAAACGGTTACGCTCTTTCATCCCGTAAACCACTTTTTGCAGCATGGTCACAGCCTGAGTTTTAGTATCCGCTTCTTTCCAGAATGGATTGTTCAGTTGTTTCCCTACTTTTAAACCCTCGATCAGAGCTTCTAGTTGTTGATTTGAAGTAAAGAGTGCTTCAGCGGATGCCGTGTAAGCCTCGATCTCCTTATTCTGCGCCTGCCACGCCAAGTAGGCTAATATAAATCCGGCGGCAACCGATCCTACCAGCGCCCGTTTTAGCAATTGATTCAGCTTGGCTTGACTCTGTTCTTCTCTGTGACGTGACTCAACTAATTCGGCTATTAAGTCTGAACCTTTTTGTTGACGAATGAATGTCACAAGATAATCATGAACCAGTTGATAGCGTTTAGCAGGAGATTCTGGCAGCAACAACACCATGCCGGATTGTACAAAAACCTGTAGCACTAAATCTAACTTCTTCGTTTCTGCTCTTAACGCTGTGGCTATCTCATTACGTGTTTTGAGCGGACGAGTATTGTTTTCATCCGTTAGCAAATACAAAACCAGTTCAGCTACCTCTTGATTTTCAGAGCCACAGTCTCTAACAACTTCTTCCAGATATCGCTTAACTAGTGCTTCCTTGGGTCCTCGTTCCTGATACTGTACCAGTGTCGTAATATTTTCCGCTTGCAGTTGCGCTCCTACCACCTGTAACTCAATCGGACGAACTTCCCCAAGCTCCCCAGCGAGTTCTTGTACTAGTTGCTCAACCAAGGCAGGCTCTAGGTGAAAATGAGAGTTATCTGTTAAGTGTTGGATAATAGATTTGGCCTCAGGCGGTGAAAAATTACCTAAATAGTAGAGAGTAGTTTTACCGAGAATGTCATTGTCGATCGCGCACCTATTTGGAAGGCGGTTCCACTCCAACAAATAATGCAAGTAATCTTCCCGCAGCGATAAGATAACCTTGACATAAGGAATATCAAAGCTGTTTGCCAGGAAATCAAAAAAGGCTCGCCGTTTAGCTGGCTCTGTGTAAACAAAGAAAAACTCTTCAAATTGATCGAAAATCAGAACTGTTAATAGATTGCGCTGGTCATTCTGCTGCAACTGTTCAATTATGAATTGGGTACTGGATGTTTCCTCAATCCCCGATTGCGGTGCCTTAATCCCTTGTTCTGCCAGTGCCTCTATTAACAACTTTTCTAAAGTCTGCACCCAATCGTTGTAAAACCGCATTGGAATCACTAAGCTATCGCGAGTACCAATATTTCTCTGTTTAAGTGCCGGGATAAGTCCTGCATTTACTGTCGAACTCTTCCCGACCCCTGACTGACCGTAGAGTACAGTGAGTTTATAATCATTCCGACCAATTCGCTCAATCAATCGGTCAACATCGTGTTTCCGACCCGATGCTTCGATTTCTTGAGCGATCGCAGCTTGTCGCTCGGTTTGTGTCAGGGTAGAGATGAGTTGTTGTTTGGGTTGTAAATAACCCGCACCAATGAAGGCACGGAAGCTATACTGTTGCTCAATTGAACGCTGCTTTTGTTTAATCCGAAACGCGGCTAAATATTGACCTTGCTCGAAGTAGAGAGTGTGTAACTTCTCTAGCAGGTGAATATAGTATCGAGGGTTGTGCTGAGGATTACTGCCTTCTAGAGCAGTTTCCAGTTCTTTTCCCGCCTCGGCTTGAACTGGTGCCGCCTGCTGCTGTCGCTCAAGATGTTGTTGCGATTTGGCTAACAATAATTGACACAACTGCTTGAGAAGACGTGGATATAAGACCTGAAGCTGTATCGGACCTTTCGGCACCTGTGCCAAAATCGAGAGTGCTTGGTTCGCATAATCATTAGCTTGTTGCCAGTGAGAATGCTTGATCTCTACCTCAGCTAGAAAGCTACAATCTTCAGCTTGTTTACCCTGATAGCCACAAATTTGATGCAGCTTTAGGGCTTTTTGAGCAACAACTTGCAAGTCTTCCCATGCTTCCAGATGTTCTAGCACTTCTGCTAGGGGACTGATAAACCTGGCTACTAAGCATCTCCGCTTTGCCTCTTCAAACACAGCGACAGATTGCTGAAAATAACGCCTCGCTTCCTCCCAATCACGGCGGATGTCTGCACGTTGCTGATGGGCTTGGTAGACATGACACAACCCGATATGAAAGAGCAGAACTCCCTGCCGTTCCAGAAAGTATTCAGGGGGTGAAGTTGTTCCATTCTCTTGTTCTCCTGCCTCCTGCTGCCAAAACGTCAAGCTTTGTTGATAGTGAGCTAAAGCCGTATCAATTTCTTCTCGAATATAAGCCTCTCGACCCAAAACAAATTGCCGACAAGCTTCTAAAGCAGGTTCCAACTCTTGACCGTGATGTTGTAAATCCTTCAGTGCTGACTGAAGTTCCAAACGATAATCGGAACCGAAAATAGCCACATTGGACAGAAACTGATTAGCACCCGCGTCTAAAACTTTGGCAAATAAATTGTCTGCTCTTTGCCGCAATCCTTCTATTAAGGTATTGGTATTGAGTCCAAATTGAGTGGTGGTGCCCCAACTCTCAAAATCCGGTGCTAACCGAATCAGTTTTCCCATCACTTCGTCATTGACCCACAAAACAAGTGGGTAGGGACAGTTTTTGTTAAACTCTTCCCGTGCTTGGTTAGCGGCAATGACTAGGCGATCGATCTCCAGGACTGACTCTAAACCAAATACCATTAATGCCTGGGGTTGTTCGCCAGCTAGTTTGGTCTGGATAGCACCATAAAGGGTGATATTAGTCTCATCCAGAACTAACGTTTTGATTTCAACAGAACACACTTCAGAGAGTCGTTTGGCTATGTAGTTTTGCAAACCTATATAGTTGCAGCGTGCTAACAGTAGGCAAAATCTTCCCTCTGAAGCCTCGATTGCCCATGCTAATTCTTCTACAGCCTTCTCGTTAGCGGCATCAGTATTGTCCGGTAAGTTTAGGTCAGACATGACTGGAATTCCCTGGCTTCTGCCAAAATCGGATTGATATCAAACCAAGACCCATCGCGATCGCGGTATTCATACACGAATAAACTGCGAATTAGAGTCTGATATCCTATATCTCCGTTGACTTTTTGCCGCTTTTTCACTTGACGTAACAAATCCCATTCATCATCGGAGATGGGTAAGGTCATCTCGTTACGCCGTTCTCGAATTACGTCTTCTAAAACTTCACGAGTCAGGGGAAGCTGTCTTTGCTTTTTGATCCAGTCATTCAGCAGTCTGAGCAGATTTCGTACATGACCTCCACTGACGCGGCACAATCGATCTAACGTCTCTGGATGATCAAAAACTTCTGAGATTAAACCCAGACGCTGTTCGGAATCGAGGTCGGGGAATACCCTAGCGAGTACCATTTGCCGCATCAGCCTCATCCCTTCTTCGCATTCCCGACCATCCCGTAACTGTGTCGGCACCATCGGCAAAGTTTTAGGTTCTTGTGAAAATCGTTGAGTTAGCGTTCCATAGTCATTTGAGAATTTCAAGGCTAGTGGCATTGTGTAGACCACATGGCACTTCAGTTGGGTCAAATACTCGCCCTGATCGACGAATAAATAGTCTTGTTGAGGACGACCCCAAGGCTTCTGATGATTATCGACGCGATCGAGATTATCTACAATGACCACTAATCCGGCTTGACCCTGCTCTTTGAGCGTTTCTATGGCTGGTTCCAGCAGTTCTTGATTAATCGCGGCTAAGAGTTGTGAGGTTCGTGGTGCCAGATACTGTCTGAGACGATCGCGAAGTTGAGAGTTATCTTTGGCTTTAGCCGTAATCTTGCCAATTCCCAACGCTACCAGCGAGAACCCCTCTTTATTATTGGCTGTAACTTGTCCCACTCCTGGCAAACCTGCCTCAAGGGAGAACTTGCCGTCAGTGCTAGCAGCCACTTTACCGATACCAGGAATTGAAGCTTCAGCCGCCAGATCAAGGGGGGTCTGCAACAGTTTTGCCATGCCTGTGAGTAACTCTCTGAATCCAGAGGACTCAACGCTTTTGATGGTCTCGAGGTTTTCACTCACCCGGCGGGCGATCGCCAACATTATATCGCTGATATCAACATCAGCCATTTCCAAATCTTGAGACGATTCAAAGTAAACGACTTGAAATCCTTCACGCTCTAACTCTTGTTTCAGTCGCAACAATTCTGTAGACTTGCCACAACCAATATGCCCAGTAAATAGCTGGCAAGTTGGGGAATCCGGCGACCATAAAGCAATGTTGTCTCTCAAATCTTCAATAACTTGTCCACCGCGCACGGAGGAGAAATCAATGTAATACTTCTGATCGTCTGCAAAATTACCGGCGAATAAGGTCTTAGCTGGGTTAGTTGCTTGAAAAAATCCCCTTAAATCCAGTTTCATAACAGCATCCTATCCATTTCATAAAGAGTGTTTCAGTTTCTTAAGACTGCACTCTGAACTACCAATGCTGATTGCCGTATTCCGGATTTTATGCTAAGCGATTGAAAATTGATCTGAAGAAGTGACAATCAGCTCAAAAGCTTGATGTCTAAAACGTTTCACCCTCTGACCTGCTATCAAGCTTCTCAGTAGACCGAAAACCTTTACAATTGCCGAGGGCACTCAGGTTAGCGAAGCCCCTTTATAGTAATTCTTCGGTGTAAATTCCTGTTTTTTACTTTTATATTTTTAATGATCAGTTTGATGGGTTCGCGATCGCGCAATCCGCCAACTTAAAAGAATCACTGGGATAATTCCTACCAAAACGATCGCTAATGCTGACCCTGACGCCTCCGCTAACCGTTCATCTGAGGCGAGGTTGTAAACTCGCACCGCTAGCGTATCAAAGTTAAAGGGTCGGACAATCATCGTGGCTGGCAGTTCTTTCATCACATCCACGAACACCAGCATTCCCGCCGTCAGCAAACCCCCCCGCATGATGGGTGTATGCACTTTGACTAAAGTCTCAGTTGGACTGTAACCCAAAGAACGAGCCGCATCATCCAGACTCGGCTTAATTTTGCCTAAACTTGCCTCAACCGTACTGAAGGAAACAGCCAGAAAACGCACGAGGTAAGCATACACTAAGGCGGTGATGGTACCACTGAGCAGCAACCCTGTTGATACGCCAAAGAGGGAACGCATCCCAGCGTCAATGGTATTGTCGAGTTGACCAATGGGAATGAGAATGCCCACCGCAATCACGGAACCAGGGACAGCATAACCCATTGAGGCAAGACGCGCCGCGAAGCGCATCCCTGCGTTTGATCGCAGACGTAACCCGTATGCCATGATCAGTGCGATCGCTACTCCTAAGATAGCGGTAACAATCGCTAGGGTGAAACTATTCCGAGCAAAGCCCCAAAAGCGACTATCTAACGTGGTTGTGGCATTTTTCAGCGTCATCTCCAGCAAGATGGCGGCGGGTAGGAGAAAACCCAAAGCGAGAGGCAGGAAACAGGCTAACCAGGCACCAAAAGACCGTATTCCCTTGAGGTGATAACTCGGCAGGCGGCGTTGCGAAGCGACACTCTGATAGTATCGTGCCCGACGCCGTGACCAGCGCTCCAATAAAATGAGCCAGAGGACAAATAATAAGAGAAAGGCGGCGAGTTGAGCGGCGGCAACGCGTTCCCCCAAACCAAACCAGGTACGATAGATGCCAGTGGTAAAGGTTTCCACGCCAAAATACTGTACCGTACCGAAGTCATTGAGGGTTTCCATTAGTGCCAGGGACAAACCCGCCATAATGGCAGGGCGTGCCAAGGGTAAGGCGACCGTGGTGAAACTACGCCAAGGGCTACAACCAAGACTGCGGCTGGCTTCTAAGGTACATACCGATTGTTCTAAAAAAGCAACCCGCGCCAAGAGATAAACGTAAGGATACAGGACTAACGTTAACATGGCGATCGCACCCCAAAGCGATCGCACGTTGGGAAACCAGTAGTCTCCATAACCCCAGCCGAACACATTACGCAGCGTTGTTTGTACCGGCCCAGAAAATTCTAAAAAGTCCGTATAGGTGTAAGCCAGCACATAGGCAGGTGCAGCTAAAGGAAGCAGTAGCGCCCATTCAAATAAACGACTACCCGGAAAGCGGCACATTGTTACCAGCCATGCCGTCCCTACGCCAATTATTAAAACACCACACCCAACCCCCATCATCAACCCGAAAGAATTGGTGATGTAGCGCCCTAAAACGGTTGCTGCCAGATGCTTCCACACCTCGCCAGCATCCACAAAGATATTGCCCAAAATGAATAATACCGGTGTGGCAACTAAAAGAGCGATCGCCATGACCACAACTGTCCAACTCCTCAACCTGATAGGAAAAAAATTGGGTTGACGGGCGATAGTCACGGATTGAATTGGTTTTTCCATGTAGTCACATTGATCGCTCAAATCTCAAGTTTCAAGCGCTTTTCAAACAATAGGATTTTGATGAGTTAGGGAAATTTACTGTTCAACATTAGCAGTAATATTTCAGAAGCTTATGCTACGACACATTGACTTAAAACCTCAACTCCCTGCTAGAGTGAATCACTTGATGAACTCATTCCATAGAAAAGTATGCTGATTCGCTTGTGGCGATACCTTCGGTTCTGCGCTCCGCTCAGAAAGCGCTCTGTTATGTTTACAGTGATTGGATGCCTTTTCTTGCTGAGCGCGATTAGCTTCGGGGTGCGTGTTCTGGCTCAACCGTCTTCGGTTTCATCTGGAGATCTAAAAGCAGTGACAGCTCATACCGAGTTGCGTTCAAACATAGTAGTTGAGATAGACACCCAGACAGGGGGACGCGGGGACGCGGAGAAATTCAATGTGCTACGTATGAATGCAACTGCGTATCAAGCACCAGATTTAGGACGACACTTCAGAGCATTAGGACTAGAAGGATCAATTTTAATTTACGACTCGAAGCAGAACCGAACCTACGAACACAATCCTCCGCGTAATGCAACGGCGATGATTCCTGCTTCGACCTTCAAAATTTTCAATGCCATGGTGGCATTAGAAACGGGTGTCATGCCGGATGATGTGGCTGTCCTTACCTGGGATGGGGTTCATCGGTCAATTGAGGCTTGGAATCACGATACAAATTTGCGTCAAGCCTTCAAAGATTCCACCGTCTGGTTCTATCAAGTTTTAGCACGTCGAGCCGGACATCAACGGATGCAGCAATTTATCGATAAAGTGGGCTA
>DATNQL010000120.1:0-10643 GCA_036704025.1 Stenomitos sp. | reverse complement strand
AAAAGGATTTTTAAGTCAAGCTCTCCATGACCATTTCGCGCACCATCTGCCTCGGATTTCTTGCGGTAATTACCGTAGGTACCTTTTTACTGATGCTACCGATTTCTACCAGCGCTGGGACATGGAACGATCCGCTGGTTGCGCTGTTCACGACGACCTCTGCTGTCTGTGTCACGGGTCATATTGTGGTCGATACCGGCACCCATTTTTCGTTCTGGGGTCAGCTATTTATCCTGATACTGATTCAGATGGGGGGGCTGGGTTACATGACCACAACCACCTTTCTCATCCTCCTCGTGGGTCATCGGTTTCAATTGAGGCATAAAAGGGGAATTCAAGAAGAACTGTCTAGACCGGGTTTGCAAGATAGCGCCCAACTCATCCGTTCTATCATTGCCACTGTGATTATTTTTGAAATTACGGGGATTTTTCTGCTCTTACCCGTATTTGCGCCAAAGTATGGGTTAGACTATGGGCTTTGGTTGTCGATTTTCCATAGTGTTAGTGCCTGGAATAACGCTGGCTTTAGCCTATTTAAGGATAATTTAATTGGCTATCAATCCTCTATTACTGTCAACCTGGTGATTACGTCACTGATTATCTTTGGTGGTATTGGCTATCAGGTGATTATTGAAACCTATTTAGGGATACGCGATCGCTTGGGAAAAGACCCTAAACGAATTAACTTTTCTTTGAATTTCAAGGTAGTTACCAGTACGACTATAGCCATTCTGATTATTGGAGCTATTGGCATTTTCTTAACTGAATTTAATAATCCACAAACCTTGGGCTCTCTTAGTTTTAAAGACCAATTACTGGCGGCATGGTTTCAATCCGTTGTACCCAGAACCGCAGGCTTTAATTCTGTTGATTACAGTAAGATGACGACAGCGGCTTTATTTCTCACGATTGGACTGATGTTTATTGGAGGCAGTCCTGGTGGCACGGCAGGTGGAATTAAAACCACAACATTACGAGTTTTGACGAGTTGCACAAAGGCGATTTTACAAGGAAAAGAGGAAGTCCATCTCTATGAACGGCAGGTCGCCATCAATCTCGTTTTAAAAGCCGTTGGTGTCTTGCTAGGCTCAGCGACAACTGTAATAATTTCAACCATGTTAATTACCCTCACTGATCCAAACGTAGAGTTTATCCGCGTCTTAGTTGAAGTTGTCTCAGCTTTTGCTACAGTGGGTCTTTCTACGGGGATTACAGCGGGTCTTTCCGCAGGAGCAAAGCTGGTTTTGATTGCTACCATGTACATTGGACGGGTGGGAGTTTTACTGCTAATGACAGCACTTTTGGGAGACCCTCGTCCCAGCCGAGTGCACCTTCCCGAAGAGAATTTACTTGTGGGATAATGGGTAGAGCATTGGAGAGTTGGAGGTTGAAAAATAGAACCGTAAATTGTGAGACACTTGATCTAATAATTGATGATTGGAAGTCTTCGCAATTTTCTTGTTTTGCCTCTTATTCCTCTTAATTAACCAAATAAAATATTAGGCAATGAAATTGACGCCATTAAAATCAATTTCAGGATTCCAGATAAGGGGTAGTAGGAGATTTAAATTTTGGCTTTCTCTCTTCCATTTATCATTGTTAATATAGGCTTTAATGTTTTCGTCCATTGAAGTAGTTTGATGTATAGCGATTCTCAAATGAATGGAGTACATTTAGACCTAACCCCCTTCCCTAGTAGGGAAGGGGGCTAATTTCAAAGCCTCTCTCCTTGTAGGAGAGAGGTTTGGAGAGAGGTTGAAAGTGTACCGCATCCAATCGAGAAAGGCTATAGATAGTTCAACTCAGCTATACCTCTATAAAAAAAGGGAAAAACGTGAATTTGTCATCTTTCAAGTTCTTTCGCAATCTACGCCGAGACAATAAACAATTTGCTGTAATTGGATTAGGGCGCTTTGGTCGGGCTGTTTGCGCTTCACTACACCGATTGGGCTATGAAGTATTAGGAACAGATGTGGATGAGAAACGTGTTGCTCAAGTGTTGAGTGACCAGATTGTAGCCCATGCTGTACAGTTAGACTCTACCGAACCACTGGCACTGAAAGAAGCAGGAATTTTTGAATTTGATACAGTCATTATTGCCATTGGTAACTTTTTGCAAGAAAGTATTGTTACGACGCTGAATGTTAAGGAAGCGGGTGTTCCTTATGTCGTTGCCAAAGCCTCTTCAGAAGTTCACGGGAAACTGTTGCAGCGAGTGGGAGCGGATCATGTCGTTTTCCCAGAATATGAGGCGGGTTGTGCTTTGGCGAAATTGTTGACGAAACCGTCCATCCTAGAACGATTTGAACTCGATCCGAATAATAGTATTGTGGAAGTGCTGGTGCCAGAAGAATTTCATGGTAAAACGGTCACGGAGCTGGAACTCCGTAACCGCTATGGGGTCAATCTACTGGCGATTGGACAGAACGATCAGTTTGAGATTAACCCCGACCCCAGCAAGCGGCTGCATAAGGGTTTAGCGATGGTCGTCATTGGCTCGAACGCAGACATTGACCGTCTACCGATTTAACCGCTCCTGATTGAATGGAATCAGGCGAGGTAAGGCAGGCTGAGGTGCCACCGTTGGTGGCTGTGTCAAAGGAGTCAGGCGGGGTGAATTAGGCGGTTGAGGAGCCATCGTCGGAGGTGGCGTTATTGGTCTTGGGGGAACCATGGTTGGGCTTTGGAGCGGCTGAGTGAGTGCCGGGATAGTGGGTTGTGCCGCTAGCTTCTGCATATACTGGTCAATTTCGTCTACCTTCTGCAAATTCCCTTGAGAAGAGTATAAGCTCTTGGCTTGGAGTAAAAACGACATCGCTTCATCTCGCCGTTGAGACTGTTCTAGCGTGACACCCAAGTTAAAAAAGGCATCCGGCATGTTGGGGTTGAGTACAATCGCCTGCTGGTATTGCACCAGGGCTTCGGGATATTGCTTGAGCTGCTGTAGGCCGACGCCCAAGTTATAACGTGACATAGCGTCGTTGGGTTCGAGACGCACGACCGTCTGGAGAGCGGTTACGGCTTGCTCATACTGACGCGTTTTCAGCCGCGCGGCCCCTAGGCGTCGATAAGCATCGATATTGTTGGGTTCGAGGCCAGTTACCCAGGCAAAGCGATCGCCAGCCCCCTCAAAATCCCCCCGCTCTGCCAACACCATACCCAATTGGTACTGAGCCTGAACAAATTTGGGGTCTAGTTTGGAGACTGTCCTCAACGACTCTTCCGCTTCCTTCCACCGACCTTGTCGAGCTTGCAGTATCCCCAATTGATAGTGCCCCTCCACTAAATTAGGATTGAGCTTCACCGCTTGTTGAAAGGCCGTAATCGCCGGTTCAATTTGATTTTGCTTGACATAAAGCAGTCCCATATTGTAAGGAACACCTACATTATTGGGGTCGAGCGCAATTGCTTGGCTATACTCACTGATCGCCTCTTGGGTTCGACCTTGAGACTCTAACGCCAAAGCCATGTTATAGCGAGCTTCGGGGAGATTCGGTTTGAGCGAAAGCGCTTTTTGATACTGGCTAATCGCGCCGTTCACGTTCCCCTGTCGATACAGCGTCAAGCCCAGATTATAGTAAGCCTCTGCCATATTGGGGTCAAGAGCAAGGGCACGGCGGTATTGATCCGTGGCTAGATCCGTTTTACCTTGCTGGAACAGAGAATTGCCCAACAAGTAATGTGCCATAGGAATAAAGGGGTCGAATTGCAGCGCTCTCCGCAACGCCTGTTCTGCCCCTTCAAAGTCGCTGCGATTGTACAGTGTTAATCCCACTTGAAAAGAAGAAGCGGCCTCAAGATTCTCACTGTATAAACCTTCAATCCGCTGAGCAAAGACAGGACTGGCACTTGTCAACCCGAAACTGATCAGGGTGGCGGCAAGTAACGGAATCTGTTTGTAGTATTTGAACATAGGTAGAAAACCGTCCCCGGTGGCTACTAGCTTTGAGTATCAACGTTTACCCAGATTTTAATCGCTCCGATACAAAGCCAGCATGGCTAAGAAAGGTATTAGCATATCATTTTCGGTTCTCTGGCGTCTGGCAAAATCAGCATGGCATCCCCAAAGGAATAGAAGCGATAATCATGAGCGATCGCCTCTTGGTACAACGCCAGCAAGCGCAGACGCCCAATCAGGGCACTCACTAACATCAACAAACTAGAGCGGGGTAAGTGGAAATTGGTAATCAACCCATCTACCACGCGCCACTGATATCCCGGATAGATGAACAACTCCGTCTTACCTGCAAAAGGCTGCAATTCCCCAGACGCCGCTGCTCCTTCTAGTGCTCTCACGACGGTTGTGCCGACCGCAATCACCCGTCCCCCCGACGCTTTCGTCTCCCGAATTCGTTCTACGGTAGATGGGGGCACTTCTAACCACTCACTATGCATAGCGTGGTGGGTAATATCCTCCACTTCCACCGGGCGAAACGTGCCGATCCCGACGTGTAGGGTGACCGATGCCTGCTGGATACCCTGTTGCCGACATTGTTCGAGTAATTCTGGGGTAAAGTGTAGCCCAGCCGTGGGCGCTGCGATCGCACCTGGAACTTGAGCATAAACCGTTTGATATTGTTCCGGTAACGCTTGGGTATCGGTGATGTAGGGGGGGAGTGGCATCTGACCATATTGTACCAACAGCGATGCCAAGGATGCCCCAGGGGGAAGCTCAAACTGCAACAGACGCCCACTGGTTGCTTCATCTCTGGATAGAACCGTCGCACTCAGGGGAGGGAATGGGGGAGTTCCCCCATCGGGGACTGGGGGAGTGGTGGGGGATGGTGTTCCAGGTGAGTGCGGTTCAAACAAAATCTTAGCCCCCGGTTTGAGACGCCTGCCCGGTTTGACGAGTGCTAACCAACAGTTATCCGATCGCTCCTCCAAGAGCAATACCTCCACGGGTGCTCCGGTCGATTTATGACCATAAAGTCGAGCCGGTATCACACGAGTATTATTGAGCACTAACAAATCGCCAGGGCGTAACAGGTTGGGTAAATCGCGGAAAATGCCGTGAGTGTGGTGAGTTGGCGAATCGACCACTAACAGGCGTGAACCATCTCTTTCGGGGAGAGGAGTTTGGGCAATCCGCTCCTGAGGCAGTACATAGTCATAGCTAGAAAGCAATCCGTCAATCTGGCAACTTTGACTCAGCCGCATGTCAGTGGCGGTGTCGCGATTGAGAACAACCGCCATCTCACTAGAGACATCACAGGGCTGAGACTGAGCATCATCCATTGGTTTCGTGTTTTGAACAAATCTGTCAACCGTTATTTTACTGAGGGGAGATTCCCCAACAAGACACAAAATTGGGTAAAGTCCCCTATCCCATATCGGGGGCATTGACCCTACCCGTGTTACCTACCGCTTGCAACAATTAGAGATATAGAACCTCCTTGGACTTTCAAGCCAAGAAACACTATGGATTACCTCTACTTTTTGGCTAACGCCAGCCTGACACTACGAGTGGTTGAGTATCTGAACTCGATGCACCAGCTACCCATTCAATCTATGACGGTGATTCATCAGATTGACGGCTGGGTGATCAAGGTTAAGATGAACGGACCCCTCACTCCGCACCAGCATGGAGATTTTCGGGCATTCATGAACGAATTAGGGATTCCTTACGACCCTGAAATTCGTCTACAAATGGCTCTTTGGAGCTTGGAGACAGGACAGTCGCCCATCGACGTGATGCGTCGCTATCAAGTGGCTGTTGTTTCTCATGGTAATCCTGACCGGAGCGATATTGAAGCGTTTCGTCAGCAATTCACGATGGGGTTAGGATACTGCCCAGAAACATTAGCCTAATTTGAGTGTTGAGTTTCGTGCATCCGAATCAGTGGCTTTCTGAGAACATTTCCATAAGACGCAGATGAACTGTCTGATGCCTCATGAATATCATCTGCGGAATTTGTTCTTTTCAGAAGAAGGACAGTTTAGTCCAGCCCATCGAAAGCAGATGGTATATAGTCTTGCAAGATGAGTTGATATCCTGCTCTGAAGAGGGGTTGACCGAGCTGAATGGATGGAACTAGTCTGCCGTTTCCCTTGTCAATCGCTACGGGAAAGGAAGAGGAATCGGTGGAAGGCGATGAAAGAGACGTTTGGCTAACGCGACGTGAATTTGGGGAAATCTTCTGGTAACTGACGAGGGCAACATCAAAGCGACAGGGAAGATGTGCCAAATCTGGATGTTCTGCGAGAAAGAGTTGGGCTGTTTGCCAAAGTTTAGCTTGCTTTTGTCGTGTAATTGCCAACCGTCCATCCGCATCCCAGTTTCCTGAAGAACGAGTTTTGACCTCAACAAATGCCAAGGATGAGGCGAGGTTAGTGCTGCTCGATGTCGTTTGCACAGAATGGGGTTGTTGCTGGGTTTGAGGCTTGGGTAAGGAATTCTCCTGCTTTAACGGTTCCCTAGTTCCCCACTCGGCGGATTGGGCAATTAAATCGATCTCTCCCCAGCGGCAACGCCAACGCTGATGTAAGATTAGCCAATTTTGGGTCTGTAACCACTGCGCCACGAGTTGTTCTCCTAATTCCCCGACATTAGGAGTTGAGTTTGGAGGGGTTGAGCTGGGGTCAGTCCACAAGCTCACGGATGTCTCTTGCTGGTAAGATGAATGTGGTCGTTCATCGACATTGCACGCCAACACTTAAAGTTTTTCAGTGGCTTAAACCCGTATGATTCGTCGGCACAGTCTGCCTATTCCAGCTATTATTTTAAGTCTAGTCGTCTTCTTGCTGGCTGGTGCGTGGATGTTTGGAATCAGCGCGACGCCTGCTCTAGCCTTAGATTACAACAAAGAAATTTTAATTGGTGCAGATTTTTCAGACCGTGATTTGACGGATTCGAGCTTTACGAAAGCCAATCTCCGCAGCAGTAACTTTAGTCATTCCAATTTAGAGGGCGTGAGTTTCTTTAGCGCTAATCTGGAATCTGCCAACTTTGAAGGTGCCAATCTTCGCAATGCCACCTTAGATACAGCGCGTTTAACCAGGGCAAGTTTAAAGAATGCGGTGCTTGAGGGAGCATTTGCCTTTAATACCAAATTTGATGGGGCAATGATTGAAGGGGCTGATTTTACAGACGTTTTGTTGCGCCAGGATGTGCAAAAACAACTGTGTAACGTTGCCGATGGGACTAACCCTACGACTGGACGCAGCACCCGCGACACTTTGTTCTGCGATTAGTCCAAGCACCAATCCATCATTTGTAGGGGCACAGCATTACCCATATTGTTCGTCAACCAAGAGGTTGCTGTTGCCGTGCCCCTTCTCATAAATAGCCAAATGGCGAAATTCTTTTTCGACAAACCCTTAATTGAGACTGTTTTTGATAATATCGGAAATGTTGAACTGACGGAGCTGCTCAAGTTCCTTAATCCGTTTGTCGGCTTGGCAAAACTCTTGCCAGTAATATTGCTTGCGTTGGACATCGGTGACAGGGTCAAGTTTTCGCCATTGTTCTAGGCAATAACGCCGATGTTTTTCGTAGGTGACTTTCTCCATACAGGCGGTTGCGGCTTGAATTAACAGGGGAGTACGGACGATGTCCTCTTGTCTCTTCTCATCGAGATGAAATAGATGTGCGACGCGACGCATCTGTTCAGGGAATTCCAGGGTGCGTTCTTGCAACAGCGCAATCAGCGGATTAGAGACTTGAGGGGATGATGGAACGGTGGGTTGCAGTTCTAAGATTTGCTGCCACAAAAATCGGTGGTGGGAGAGGCTGAAGAGTAAATCTTGTGCTTCTATGGTTTCGATGATTGTCTGCCGATATTCGGGACGATGGAGGTAGATGAGCAAGAGTAACGCTTCGGCTTGCTCTAAAAGCGTCTGTTCTGCAAGGATGGGTACGTTAACAGTAGTGTTCTTTGGTTCTCTTTGGGGTGATCGAGGCCATGATTTGTTGCTAGAAGCCGCAATTGGCTTCTTGAGTTGAGCCTGCAAATTTTCGATAAATAGGGGTACTAACTTGGTTTTCCCTTGACTCAGGATTTGGGCACAGTGATTGATGTAATAGGTTCGCTTGTTCAGATCCTCTAGTTGGTTGAGTAACTTCACCATACTTTGAGCCACTTGCTGAAACTGATCTGCTTGGTTGAGATTTTGACCAATCAAAAGTTGCTCAATCTGCCAATCGATCCACAGAGAGGCTGTGTTGAGTTGTTGTTGGTATTGTTGCGCGGCGTCGCGATGTCCTTTGAGGAATTCATCCGCATCTTTACCATCGGGTAAGTTGAGGACTCGGAGTTGGACTTGTCCGCTATAGACTAAAGAGGCAATCTCCTCGATCGCTCGCATAGAAGCCTGAGTTCCGGCTTTATCTGCATCGAAATTGAGGATAATCTGCTTGGATTCGGTGTAACGTAGAAGGAGCTTGACTTGCTGTTCACTCAGGGCTGTACCCAGTGAGGCTACAACATGGGTAATTCCAGCCGCATGAAGTGCGATCGCATCAAAATAGCCTTCGACAACGACAGCTTTATCTTGTTTGCTAATCGCATCACGGGCTTTATCTAACGCAAATAAGGTTTTACCTTTATCAAATAACGGGGTATCTGGAGAGTTGAGATATTTTGGTTGCTCATCTTTTAGGGTTCTGCCGCCAAAGCCAATGATTCGCCCTTGAGTGTCGTGGATGGGAATCATCAAGCGATCGCGAAAGCGGTCATAATAACCCCTATCCTCTTTGCGGGGTGCAATTAATCCCGCCTGTTCCACCAGGTGCACGGGTTTGCCTTTTTGCTCCACCAGGTACTTGTAGAGGGTTTCCCAACCCCCCGGTGCATACCCTAGCTGAAACTGCTGAATCGTTTCCTCACCAAGACGTCGCTCAGATTTTAAATACTCTAGCGCCAACTGTCCTTGCGGTTGCCGGAGAGCATGTTGATAGAATGCCGTGGATAACGCCAGAACCTCATAAAGTTGTTCTCGCAGGGACAACTGACGCTGTAATGATTCCCGTTGTTCGGGTTCTAGGGTTTTTACAGGTACCTGATAGCGTCGTGCCAAATCGAGGATAACGTCACTGAAGGAGCGCTTCCCCACTTCCATCAAGAATTTAACGGCATTTCCACCCGCATTGCAGCCGAAACAGTAGTACATCTGTTTACTGGGACTGACGCTGAAACTGGGCGTTTTCTCATCATGGAAGGGGCATAACCCAATATAGTCCTTTCCGCGCTTGCGTAAGACAACATGATCGGAGACAACATCATAAATGTCAGCCCGTTGTTTAACGTCGTCAATGGTGTCGGGATGCAGGCGGGGGATTTCCACGTTGTCGGTGAGTGAGGTTGATCAGAGTATCTCTATTTTTTAGCAGATACTCCTCTGGGGGTGTAGGTTTTCCGAATTCGCCAACAGTCGCCATGAGTGTGATTGCTGACCAGCACTGTGAGCTGTGAGGTCAAAAATCTTGAGCGCAGAGAGTGCCTGAAGCGGAGCTATCCCGTAGAGAATCCCGCTCTGGGGCGTTGTATAGCTGTATTCAGCGAGGTTAGGACATAGACTAGAGAAATACCTGAGCATCTTCCCCCTTCTATGGCTAAACCTTACAGCGACGACTTTCGCCAAAAAGTGATGCAGGCGATCGAGTTGGATGGACTCAAGAAAAGTGAGGCAAGCCAACTGTTCAACATTAGTCGCAATACGATTAACTTGTGGTGTCAGCGCAAAGCTGAAACCGGAGATGTCAAAGTGAAAGCCAGACAACTCAGCCAACAACAGCTGAAGATCAACAATCTGGGGAAGTTTGGCGAGTTTATCAAAAAGTATGGTGATAAAACCCAGAGTGAACTTGCCCAACTCTGGGAGAGCGAGGTGAGCCAACCCACGATTTCAAGAGCCATTGCGAAGATCAATCACACTCGTAAAAAAAAACATACGGCTATGTTCAAAGAGACGAAGCCAAACGAGCGGCATTCTTAGCCCAACTGGGCGACCCCAAAGCGGCGCATCTGGTCTATGTCGATGAGTCAGGCATGGATGAGCGGGACAACTATGGCTACGGCTATACTTGAGATAATCCCTGACGCGATCGCTACCAAACCCAACCTTATCTCTTGATATTGTGCGTTTTTCCCAACATCACTTCTGGTTAATGCCGCCGCAGAGGGTGCGATCGCTCTTTTCAAGATTAGGGCTAGTTTTTAAATATCCCGCCATCCACTGGCAACCCCTCGTTACCAACTCGTCTAATTGGGTCATACCCTCCAGACTACGCACTATCACTCTATTGTCGTTATCGATTGATGTGAGCCTCTTACCATCAGCACTGAAATTCAAGCTCGTTACCCCAGCCTTGAAAATTGGGATGCTGAGGGTGCTGATTAAGGTTCCATCTCGCTTCCAGAGTTTGATGGTACTATCCCAACTCGCTGAAGCTATCATCTGACTATCAGGGCTAAAGAGCGCCGTACTGATCTCAGCATTGTGTCCTGTTTGTATGTCTCTTGTGGTGCCATCAAGGTTCAAGAGCTTTATGGTCTTCTGATTGGCTAGAGCGTCGGTCCAGTAATCGCAATTGGGGGTTAGCATGACCTTGAGGGTTGACACAACAGTTGTGAGCTACCCGATTGAATGAAGTTTTGCAAAGCATTTCTCATTGAAGTCCAACAGGAAAAAACCTCATGCAT
>DATNQL010000119.1:0-9282 GCA_036704025.1 Stenomitos sp. | reverse complement strand
GTAGGAAATAACCCAAAATTTTATCCTCATGTCGCACCCTATGATTTTGAAGCTTGGCTCTTACCTTTTTGGTCAACCATTCAGGAATTAGCTGGACATAATAAGTCCGCTCCGAAAGGGCAACCTGAGCAAGTTAATCATAATAAACCGCCATCCAAGCATATTCAAGAAATCTTTGAATCAGGTAGTAAATGTCGGAGCTATAGTAAAACCCGCGACGGAAAACGCATTTTAGAGAAAAACAAAGACAATCTGATGATATCTGTGCAAGCCTGTCCTGAATTAAAGGCTTTTATTAATACGATTCTAAGGCTTTGTGATGGTGAGCTAATTTGCTAAGAGGCCGAAGCTTACATACCGACAAAAATCCTGCTTTAGACTTATTTCTTCGGACGGGTAGTAATACTTATGTATGCCAGTCATCAAGAATAGATGTAGAAAAATTAAGGGGCATCACTCATGATTTCACGTTGGTCTAATCCACTACCGAGAGATGAGTACACAGCCGCCAAAGTTGTCATTTGTGCTGATGAGAACCAATGGGTTCCTAAGCTGTGACGCATTTAAGAGAGCATATTTCCACACCCTACACCCCTTATGACAATTTCGCTATGGCAATTTAGCTGCACATCAGCTTATTACTTTTTCCAGTTTGGCGGAGGCGATACGGCTTTACCAGCAGGCGTTGCTTCACGGCACCGCAATTTTTGTATTTCCTTATGATTGAGTTCCCTAGAATCCAATCAGAGACTCAAGGCGATCGCCTAGGCGGCTGGCATCTGACCGTGGCGTTCCAGTAAAATGGCTCGGATGCCCACCGCTTTTGCCCCCTGGAAGTCTTGTGTCAAGCTATCCCCAATGTGCCATGCATCTTGAGGCTCACAGAAATGTTTTTGTAAGGCCATGGAAAAAATTCGGGAGTCAGGCTTGGCAACACCCGTTTGAGTACAAATCGTGATGGAACTAAAAAACGACTTCAGGTTCAGTGCGGCTAATACATAATCCAGACGGGAATCAAAATTAGACACAATACCCATCTGAATTCCCATCCGTTGCCATGCTTGCAATGCCGGTAGCACATCGGGATAAATAAACCACGGTTCAGCCGTAGCAAAGTGATTGTAGAGCGCGTCAAAAAAATCATCGAAGTCAGCAAACTGGTGAAGCACACCAGCTTGTTGGAACGTGCGTTGGGCAATCACGCGCCACCATTCAAATTCGCACTGGGGAATCTCATCAGGGTAACATCCAGGAAAAATGGGGGGATTGGTGGCGGCAAACGCTTGGGCGAAGGCGTGGTTTAATGGAGCCGTTGGGACTGTAACACCAAACCTTTGTGCGATCGCACTATACACCTCGCCCACACTCCCCCGAACCCCGAACAGCGTACCGACGGCATCGAGAAAAATCACTTTCGGTTGTTGCATGTTCTTTTAACTAAGAATTTCCCGATAACATCTCCAGTAGAGGTTGTGCCATCCAATTCAGACCCACTTTCAGCTTGTGGTTTAAGGTGGGCATCCGATAGAGATAGGCAAGACGCCGCGTCAGGTAGGCAAAGGGACCATCTAACTTGATGCCCAGACCGGTGAAGGTGGCATTGTCTATCCCCAAAGTCATCATCTCCCCTAAGTGCTGATAACGGAAGGGTAGCAGAGGACGACCGGTCAGGGAAGCCCAAATATTCCAGGCCGTATAATCGGCTTGTTGAAAGGCCGCTTGCGCGGTATTGGGGACTTGTTGACCTTCGGCATCGTGGCAATCGGCGAGGTCGCCCAGAGCAAAAATTTCGGGATGGTCAATGGCTTGGAGTGTGGGGGTTACGGTCAACTGTCCCCGCTGGCTTTGCTTGAGCGAGAGGGCACGCACCACGGGTGCAACCCTTGTTCCCACCGTCCACAACACCAGATCGACGGGAATGGTATCCACTTGTCCTTTATAGAGCAGGGAAATTGTATCTGGCTCAATCGACGCCACAGAGGTTTCCAAATCTATCCAAACGCTCCGGTCATTTAAAGCCTTATGAGCGGCATCGCGATTAAAATCTGTTGAGGTTCTGAGAATCATATCACTCATTTCAATCAACCGCAGCCGTCCGCGATCGCCGAGTCGTTCTGCCAGTTTGCAAGCTAACTCAACCCCAGAGTAACCGGCACCCACAATCGCAACTCGGATTTTCTCCTTATCAGACTCTTCCAAAATCCGTAGCCGTTCTTCTAAACGATAGGCATCCGCTATGGTGCGGAATCCCATCCCATACTCCATTACCCCAGGTGCCATATCCAGGGGAGTTTCTCCACCCATCGCCAACACCAAGCGATCGTAAGCAAATTCCGGGCCATCATGCAGTTGTACCTGCCGCTCCTCTACATTAATGCCATCCACGGCGGCTTGAGTGAATCGCACCCCTGTGTTAACCAACAGTTCTTCATAGGGTGGGGCAATTTCCCAGGTTTGGAGTTCGCCCGTCAGGAGTTCATACAATAACGGCGTAAATAAGAAGCGATCATTTTGATCGACGAGGATAATTTCCGGTCGTTGGGGCTTTTCCCAGGGCAACTGGCTCAAGCGCAGGGCAGTATAGAGACCCCCAAAGCCTCCTCCAAGAATACAGATGCGGGTCGGTTGTTCACTCATGGTTTAAAGCGCGTGCGTCCCTTGCGGGCTATTTCCTTCAGTTTAGCGAGACTCTTCCAATAGGGGAGAAAGCCATCAGAGTCTTGCCATTACAAAGCTTGTTGATTAATGGATGAGTTCCCATGTAGGCTCTTAGCCAGAACCAGGAAAAGTCAGGTCATTATGCCAGCTACAGAGTCTCCAATTGCTGTTAACGCCTCTGCTCAGCTACCCTTGAGCTTCATTGCCAATGCGGGTCAAGCTAACTCAGATGTTCACTTCCAGGTTAGGGGGGCGGGTCATACCATTTTCTTTACCGCTTCAGAGATAATTTTAAGTGCCACTGAGCCAGTGGAAGACCAGCTCGTGAGTTCAGTGGTGCGATCTCAATTGGTAGGAGCCAACCCTAATCCCTCAATTGTAGGATTAAATCCTCTACCCGGAGTCGCCAACTTTCTTTTGGGCAATGACCCCAGCCAATGGTATACCAACGTTTCAACTTATGGCGGCGTGGTGTATCAAAACGTCTACGAAGGAATCGATCGCGTCTTTAAAGGCACTGAAGGGGAACTCAAGAGCGAGTTTATCGTTGCACCTGGGGCTGATCCAGGGCAGATTCGGATGAACTTCAGCGGTGTTGAAAGTATCCAGCTACGGGACGATGGGGCGCTGGTTTTGCAGACTCCGTTAGGGGAGTTGATTGAAGAGGCACCCTATATTTACCAGGAGATCAATGGAGAACAGCAGGTCGTACAGGGAGCTTACACTTTACTCGGTAATAACCAAGTTGGATTCACTTTAGGAACATATAACCCAGCCTACACCCTAGTGATCGACCCAGTATTGGAATACAGCACCTACCTTGGTGGCAACGGTGCTAGCTTCACGGGTTTTGGAGTCACTTCCAATGAAATTGCCGCCATGACTGTGGACAACACGACTGGCAGCGCCTACCTGACCGGCTTTACTCCATCTGCTAATTTTCCTACCACACCAGGCGTATATGACCCGACTTTTAATGATAACCTTCCCTTCCTGATTGGGGATGCCTTCGTCACAAAGCTGAATCCTACAGGTACCGGCGTGGAATTCAGTACCTTCTTTGGCGGTTCTTTATTTGACACAGGTGTTGGCCTCACCCTCGATAATACGGGTAATATCTATGTCGTTGGTGCGACAAACTCCCTTAACCTCCCCACAGTAAATCCGTTCCAAGCCAATTTCGGTGGGGGTTTGGATGTGGATACCTTTGTCGCCAAATTCAACCCCACTGGTACACAATTACTCTACAGCACTTACTTGGGCGGCAATCAACGGGATGGAGCATTTAATATTGTCTTGGAGGCCGAAGATAGCGTTTATATTTCAGGTCAAACTTCCTCGGCTACTTTCCCGGTTACGGTTAATGCGTTTCAAGCCACCTACAACGGAAACCAAGATGGATTCATTACCAAGCTGAATCTGAATGCTGCACCTGCGAATCAATTACAATACAGCACCTTCTTTGGTGGCACCGGCTTTGATTCGGCTAACTATATTGCCCTCACCAGCCCAAATAATGTTTATATCACAGGTGATACGACTTCCCTGAATTTACCTGTTACAGGTCAAGCCCTACTACCCACCTACAATGGCGGTACCCTAGATGGGTATGTGGCAAGGCTGGATTTCAACGCGGCACCAGCTAATCAATTACTTTACAGTACCTACTTTGGCGGCAATGGTTATGACTCTGCTGATGGCATTGTTGTAGACAGTGCTGGTAACGCCTACATTACAGGTGAAACTGAATCCACAAATTTACCCACGACCGCTGGAGTACTCCAACCTAACTATGGTGGTAACCGAGATGCGTTTATCGCCAAACTCAACCCAACTGGACTGGTGTACAGTACCTATCTGGGTGGATCAGCCCTTGATACTGCCGATAACTTAGCGGTGGATAGTTTAGGCAGAGTTTATGTTACAGGCGAAACCGCATCAGCGGCTGACTTTCCCATCGCCAGACCCGCACAAGCTACCTATGGTGGTGGTAGTCAGGATGCTTATGTCACGGTACTAAACCCCAGTGGTACCGGACTGGTTTTGAGTACATTCCTGGGTGGGAGTGGCTACGACGAAGGACATATCGTGGTTGTAGACAATGTTGGAGGAATCTATGTCACCGGTGAGACCGCTTCTACAAACTTTCCTATCACGCCGACCAATGCTTTCCAGACGACTTATGGTGGCGGCGAAAGGGATTTGTTCGTGACGAAAATCCGCATCAACACTGCTCCTGTGTTGGACAACAGCGGCTCACCGAGTTTAACCACAATTGAAGAAGATGATATTAATAACCAAGGTACTTTAGTTGCTGCGATCGCTGCCAGCTTAGGTGGTACAGGTATTACTGATGCGGATAATGATGCAGTCGGCATTGCCGTCACGGCGGTAGATAATACCTATGGCACCTGGCAGTTTTCTACAGACGGTGGCAGCAACTGGACACCATTTGGTACCCCTTCAGAAGATGCGGCGCGGTTACTGGCATCCAATGCGAATACGAGAATTCGTTTTGTTCCCAACGCCAAATTCAACGGTACTGTAGCGACAGGTATTACCTTTCGTGCTTGGGATCAGACTATTGGTGTTAACGGTAGCATCGAGAATATTACAAGCATTGGTACGGGTGGGATAACGCCTTTTAGTACAAATATTGAGACGGCAGCGATCGCAGTAACGGCAGCCGTTATCACACCAACAACTCCACCCATCCCCAGTGACAACCCAAACGATTCTCTCACAATTGGTGGTTCTACAGGACAAAACCAACTCCTATTCACTCTTAATGACAATAGCGCCACATTTGTCAATGAAGTTGGGGTTTTTGTCGTCGATGATGACCAAGGTACAGTCAATGGTATTGCTCCAGGAACGGCTGGTTATTTGCAAGCTGCACTCAGCCAAGGAAAGGTAATTTTCTCTACCCCTCCAGACTTACCAAATGGGTTTGGGGTAACGGATCAAACTCGTGTATTGAACTTTAACTCCAACGAACGCCTAGGATTTTACTTCGTACAAAACAGCACCACCGATACGGTACTGGCTGACTTAACGGCTGGGCTGACGCCCCCAAATGTTTTCTTCTCCTTTACTTCAGCCAATAGTGATGGGTTTGACCATGTTCAATTCTCAGACCAGGGCAATGGGGTGTTTATCCAGCGCTGGGAAGATAAATTAGGTGGAGGTGACCAAGATTTTAATGACTTAGTGATGACCGTCCAACCTACCACTGAGCCTTTAAAAGTGGGTGTGACTTTACAAGGGGAGTCGCAACACGAAGTCATTGATTTACGGAACCAATCCGCAGGATTACAAGCTCAATTCACTGTGAATCGAGAGGCGGCTTTTGATAATTTTGTCGGTTTTTATCGAGTTGTGGATGTTAATGGCGGAATTGATACGGATGGGAATGGTACGGCTGATGTTCGTTCCGGCGAGGCGGGGTATGCACAAGCCGCGATTCAACAACGGGTGCAAAATTTAGACCTCACTTGTGCTAACCAATCGACGGCAACGTTTACTGCACCGTTAGAGGGTGGATTTATCTATGTACCCTTTTTGATTGCCAATGGCAGACCGGATGCACTCCTCGATGCAAATTCCAGTAATGACCCTGCTGTCTATTTTCCCTTTTTCGGGGCTAATGCCGATGGCGTTGACCACATCCGCTTATTGGGGGATAACACGTTTGGTTTTGAGGATTTATCAGGTGGTGGCGATCGGGATTATAACGATGTGATTGTGCGGGTGAATTTTACCTAAATTCATATTAGTTTCACTCAAAACGCTGGTTCTCAGATGACCAACGCTTCAAGCTGTAACCGCTATTACCAGAAAGGACTAAAGCCCCAGGACTCCCATCTCCTAAATCTGCGATCGCGGTGAGTGAGGTATTCGCATCTTGGGAAAATTCACTGTAGAGTAAGAGTCCGTCGTCTGCAAAAATTAGAGTCCGGGGCTTATAAATCTCCGGATTCTCGACTAAGCGATTGTCATTTTGCCGTTTCAAGGCTCCAAATATCCGGTCTTCGTATAACGTAAACACGGCGTCTGGTTTGTTGTTGCCGGTTAACTCAACCAGTCGAACCGACCATTGCCCCATTTCCTTGAGCAGTAACGCATCACTTGGGAGTGCGCCAGACTTGAGATGACCGCTATTCACTAACTCATGTCTGAGTGTGGGGAGGAGTGCCGATACCCATTCGGGCTGTACTTGGTTGAGGCTGGATAAGGTGACAGACGATGGTTCTATCCATTCTAGAGCCGCATCTGTATAGGCGAGCAGGCTACTTTTCACCGCCGCATCAGCGGTTTTGAACGTGGGTAGGACATCACCCGCCGCCAAAAGCTTAAGCACACCTCCTTGAAAGGAAACCGCTTTCACCGTTGCCATGGTGGCTTCTTGGCGTCCCTCGGCATTCCAAACCGTAATCTGAATTTGGGCATCCATGTCCAAGCCGAGATAATTCCACATCTGCTTGGCACTGATGGAGTTAGGCAGGAGCAAATTGGAAAATGGAGCTTGCCACCAGCGCGCCCCATCGTGGAACGCGCTGACTTGCACCTGATACCAGACTTGCAATGGCTCTAGTTGTAGGGTGGGGGAGGTCTGGACAAAGGGAGGAGTGGGTGATGCCGTAGCCGGATTTTCCCCATACGGGTTATTGGTACTTCCCCCAAAAGGAGTTGGGGCATTCGGCGAAAGTGGCTCCTGTGCGACCGGTTGCCCCTTCAAATCTCCCGGTTGCAGCCAATCGGCAGGATTGACATTTAACACGGGTTGTGCTGTGCCAATAATGCGACTCACATGACGGTTGGAGGAGAGGGTTTTCCCCAAGAACGTATCGAGACGGTCCAGTAATTCGTTGATGGAGGCATAGTTGACGGGTTTAGTTTTAGAATTTTGAGAGAATTGCCCTAACCAGGCGATCGCTTTTAATCGTCCTTGCTTGGCTGCCACAATCAAGGCTCCCCACGCTTTGATTTCCACGCTATCAGGATTCACCTTGAGCGCGGTTTCTACTCGATCCAACAAGCTCTCGGAATCGGTTTGGAGCAAGGTTACAATGTCCTGTGCCTGCACCCCAGGAACAAAGGATTGGAAGATAAGCAGAGCATCAGCCCAGCGACCATCGATTAATTTCGCCAAAATTGAAGAGCTGGGATTGGCCCAAGCTTGCTTGGCTTGGGCTTGTGTCACCTGTGCGTGCAATTGAATCACATCCATTTGCGCTTGAGCTGTCGCTGAACCCTGGTTTTTCGGCTGGGATTTCAACAATTGCAAAGCTGGGGACCACAACCCATGACGCGCTAATAACAAGGCATTGCGAAAAGCTGGAGTATCTAAAGCCGGTTGGATTAAAGAAATTTCTTCTAAAGCGATGGGGTTGGGTACGAAATTGCGTGGACGAAGCTGGTAAACCTTGAAGCGAGGTTCTAAACCCACGGTCTGATTCACGACTAATTCCGATTTAGCATCTCCAGTAACTTGCTGCCAATAGGCACTCTGTTCATTCGGCGTTGTCCACTGCAACATCACACTTAGGTGCATTTGTTCGGGATTGTAGTGAACCACCTGTCCGTAAGTCATGGGGGTGTCACCACTCAGCCTTTGATTGGAGAGATTGAACCAAAAGCCCGGTTCGGGGGCTTTGTCGTCAAAGCGACTAATTTGGGTTAAGGGTAAAGAACGGGATTCACTTCCCTGCTCCGCTGGGGTATTGAGTAGGGAAGAAAGCACAAAATACTCTTCTGGGCCTGCAATCTCAAGCTGAGTCGCCAGTTGATAAAATCCTGGCTGGGTGGGTTGGTAGACTCTCAGTTCAACAATCTGTTCGCAATCAAGTTGGCAAGCGGGCGGAGATTTCAAGATGGGCAACAATAGCGCTGTCGAACCGTCATCGATGCCATTTTTAGACAGGAATAGGGCGTCTCCGGGAATTAAGTTAGTTTGGCGAACTTCTTCCTGAATGGCTTTCAGCGTTTTTGGGGGTGAGGTAGCAGAAACAGGAATCCGAGTCCACTTGGGTAAATATTGATTCAGCCCAACCACAGCATTGGGGTTGACCATTAATAGAATACCGAGCCAGATGCCGCCCACAATCACACCACTGGCGGTGAGTAATAAAGCCAATGCACCTAAGGTTACAAGGCAACCCTGCAATCGTGACCTGGGTTTCAAGGGTTGCGGATTCACTGGATGGGATGAGTGAGTCTTCGACTGACCGCTTAAAAGTGGCGGCTTAGAAGCCACAGACTTTGCCAATGGCTTTTTGACCCGTCGGGTATCTTGGACGGATGGCTGGCGCTGTGGTGAATCTTGAGGCGTTTTCATTGCTATCTTTACTTCGGCTCCTATCCTCTAATCCCGACGCCCGGATAACACCTGTTCATAGAGTTTACCAGCACGTTCCCATGTGTATTTTTTTTCAATCAGCGATCGCGCATTCTCTGAAAGTTGTTTTCGCAATTGACGATCTTCCAATAAGCGACTCACAGCATACACATACTCGGTTGGCTCATTGGCTCGCAAGGCTCTCAAGGGAACTTCTCCCCCATCGACGGATAGTCCTTCCAAACCGCGATCGCTTCCTACCACTGGCGTTCCGGCTGCCATTGCCT
>DATNQL010000118.1:0-6700 GCA_036704025.1 Stenomitos sp. | reverse complement strand
GACTTCGTTGTGCCTATTTAAAAATTAGCATCGAAATTTAGGCAGAAGAACTGATCGTTTACTAAAATTTAGCATCGTTAACCTGTTGCAATAATCGATAAACTTTCTTGAACTGGGATGGTGAAGGGAGCCGACGGCTAGAGTTAACGGTGATCGTTTCAATAAGGTAAAATCTCTCCTTGTGTTAGCGTTGTGTAGATTAATACTATTTGTGGAACCGCGATGCCTCCCCAAAGCATCGGCTTGTGTACTCGGATTCTCTGCGCGTTTTAAAGGTGTTAATCTATGCCTCGCATCAAACGTCGTCACTTTTTGCAATCTACGGCTTCGCTGCTTGCCACTTTGGGTTTGAGCCAATGGGAACTTCAAACAGCCGGCGATCGCTATGGTCGTGTTCTCGCTCAAGGGACACCGCGTAAACTGGCTTTGCTCGTGGGGATTAATGAATATCCAGAAACGGGTGAATATAGTGCCTTGCGAGGATGTATCACCGATGTGGATTTGCAACGACACCTCTTAATTAACCGCTTTGGATTTAATCCCAAAAACATCCTCACCCTGACGGATCGACAAGCTACCCGTCAAGGAATTCTCACCGCTTTTGAAGAACACCTAATTAAGCAAGCCCAACCTGGGGATGTGGTGGTGTATCACTTCTCCGGACATGGTTCCCAAGTCCGTGACCCGGATTGTGACGCTGCACCCAATTGCCTCAACAGTACCTTTGTGCCTGTTGATAGTGCTGCCGTTACAGGAACTCGCGGGTCAGGAGACGTGGTGCAAGATATCATGGGGCACACCTTGTTTTTGTTGATGTACGCCCTAAAAACAGAAAATGTCACCGTCGTCCTCGATAGCTGCCACTCCGGAGGCGGCACGAGAGGAAATCTGCAAGTGCGATCACTTCGAGGCGGCGATCAACTGCAAATTGCCAATACGGAACGAGAGTATCAGCAGCGGTTGCTGTCTATGGTGAATCTTGCACCGGATGAATTTAAGCGACTCCGTCGCCAAGGGGTAGCCAAAGGCGTGGTGATTGCCTCCACCAAACCCGACCAAGTGGCAGCCGATGCTGCATTCAACGATATTTATGCCGGTGCGTTTACCTATGTCATGACCCAATATTTATGGCAGCAAACCAGGCGTGAGGCACTCGGTGGTGTTGTGGTGAATGTGGCTCGGAGTACTAAAAAAGCGTCATTTACCGGGCAAGAACCCTTAGCTGAAGTTAAGCCAAACAGCGACTATAACCAGCGCAACGTCTACTTCGTAGAGCAACAGACGCCACCGGCAGAAGCCGTGATTCTGGGGGTAGAAGGCGATCGTGCTCAACTGTGGCTGGGTGGTGTAAACCCCAAAAGTCTGCAAGCTTTTGAGCAAGGAACCATTTTCTCGATTATCGATGCCCAAGGCAACTCACAAGGACAAGTCGTCTTGGAATCGCGCCAAGCACAAACCTTAATGGGGCGGGGCAAACTGCTGGGCAAAGCCCAACCGGGAGCATTTTTGCAAGAACAAGTGCGAGGGGTTGCCAATGATGTCACTTTGTGTATTGGTCTTGACCCCTCCCTCGGCAACGACGCAACAGCCGCCAAACAAGCTCTACAATCCATTCGGCGGATCGAAGCCATACCCCTACGACAAAAAGAAGTGCATTACATCTTTGGGCGGATGACGGATGCTTATTCCCGACAGTTGCAACAACAGAAAGTCACGAAACTACCACCAGTGGGCAGTATTGGCTTATTCACTCCTGGACTAGAGTTAATTCCTGACTCCTTCGGTGCGGCGGGTGAAGCCGTCAGCACTGCCACGAATCGCCTACAAGCCAAATTGAAATCCCTGCTAGCTGCCCATCTGGTCAAACTCATTCTCAATTCAGATTCATCCCGTCTGAACGTAACGGCAGCGATGAATCGAGAAGATCAGAAGCAAGTTTTCGGTAAGGCTTTCACCGTTCGAGGGGGTGTGGGTCAAGAGTCTTTCCCCAATCGACCCACTCAACCCCTACCTGCTGATGCCAGCAAGTTACCCCTAGGAACACGGGTACAGTTTCAGATTAACAACAACGAACCTCGTGACCTCTATATCAGCATCCTTGTCATCGATCCAACGGGTGAGATTTCGGTCATCTTCCCCAACCAATGGAGTGCAACCGATGATGTGATGCGAGTCAAAGCAGGACAGACGATACAGATTCCAGACCCCAGTAAGGGTGATAGTTTTGCCCTCGTGGCTCAAGAACCCAAAGGAGTGGCAGAAGTGTTAATGATCGCCAGTGCGACACCCATGAGCAAAGCGCTTCAGGGATTACGGGATGTTGCCACACGGCGAGGAAGCACACGAGGGCCATTGATTCCTAATGAACCCACGCAGGTGATTGGTAATTTTCTCGATGACATTGACGCTGGGACTCGCGGCAATCAAAGCTCGAACTTAGGGGGGTCAAGCGAAGCCGTTAAGAGTGTAGATACCAGCCAGATGGCGGCAATGTCAATTACCTTTGAGGTGATTTGAACAGGACTTACGCATTTTCTTCTTAATACACCATCTTTGTAGGGCAAGGCATGTCTTGCCCCGACTTCTGCCTCCTGCCTTCTGCCTTCTGCCTTCTGCCTCCTGCCTCCTGCCTTCTGCCTCCTGCCTCCTGCTAAAGCTCTTAACAACTCAAATAAGTGTATCGGCTCAAACTCTTCTCATAGTTTTGTAGCAACAGCTGAGATTCTTCCAGAGTAATCCGGTTCTCTTGCAGAGCTTGCTCGGTGCGACGGCGGATACTTTCAACCAAGTCTTCGGCATCGTACTGCACGTAACCCAAAACCTCTTTCATCGTGTCGCCTTTCACCACATGTTCAATTTCATAGCCCCTAGGGGTTAAGTGGATGTGGACGGCGTTGGTGTCACCAAACAGGTTATGCAGGTTGCCCATAATCTCTTGGTAGGCACCCGCTAGGAATAAACCCAAGTAATAGGGTTCTTGGGATTTGAGATTTGGGATTTGAGATTTGGGATAAGAAGAATTCGGGATGGGAGATGACTCCCTGTCTGCAACTTCTCGCAGAGGATGTAATTCCAACACCGATTTAACATCCCGCAGGTCAATAAATTGGGCTATCTTGCCATCGCTGTCGCAAGTGAGATCCGCTAAAATTCCTCGGCGCGTCGGTTCTTCATCGAGTCGGTGGATAGGCAGAATCGGGAACAGTTGGTCAATCGCCCAGGAATCGGGTACGGATTGAAAGACGGAGAGGTTGACGTAATAAATCGACGCCATCGTTTTTTCCAAATCTTCCAAGTCATCCGGCACGTAGTCCTGAGTTCTGGCAATTTCCAGAATCTTGTGGCAACAGACCCAGTACAGTTGCTCCGCTCTAGCTCGCTGGGTCAGGCTAAGATAACCCAGACTAAACAAGCTTTTTGCTTCTTCCAGGAACTGGAGAGCATCATGATAAGCTTCTTGGTAATTCTCGACGTTGATGTTACTGTAAGTTTCCCAGAGGTTGCGGATAATCAGATGTTCTTTTTCCTGCAACGGTGCAGGTGTTTCTGCGGGAACCTCGCTCGTGCCCAGAACATCGAAGACGAGAACCGATTGATGAGAAGCGATCGCTCGTCCACTCTCACTCACCAGGACGGGTACAGCTAACTGACGTGCCTCACAGGCTTCTTTGACCTCGGCAACAATATCATTGGCATAATTTTGCATGTTGTAGTTTTTCGAGGCATAGAAGTTGGTTTTGGAACCGTCGTAGTCGATCGCTAAACCGCCACCCACATCCAGGTACTGCATATTCGCACCCAAGGCACTCAGCTCCACGTAAATCTGACTAGCCTCTCGGATGGCATCTTTAATCACCCCAATGGCAGAGATTTGAGAGCCAATATGGAAATGCAACAATTGCAAGGAACTGAGCATCCCCGCTGTACGCAGTTGCTCAACACAACTTAAGATTTCCGGAAGCGTTAACCCAAATTTAGCGCGATCGCCGGTCGATTCTCCCCAACGCCCCGTGCCTTTGGTGGTGAGTTTGGCTCGAACTCCCAGGATGGGTTCAATACCCAAGCGCCGTGCTGCTTCAATGACCAACGGCACTTCTTCGAGTTGTTCGAGCACAATCACGGGTTTGTGCCCAATTCGGATCGCTAATAGAGCCGTTTCTATATATTCCTGGTCTTTATAACCATTACAAATCAGTAAGGAATTCGGCGTCTTTAAGGTGGCTAGGGCAATCATCAGTTCCGGTTTAGAACCCGCTTCTAGACCAAATTGATACGGTTGACCAAATCGCACCAAATCTTCAACCAGATGCCGTTGCTGGTTACATTTGACGGGAAACACGCCTTGATAGGTGCCGGGGTACTTGTAACGCGCGATCGCTTTGGCGAAACAAGCATTCAACCGCTCGATTCGGTCTTCCAAGATATCCGAAAAGCGAATTAACAGGGGTAACCCCAGATTCCGCTGTCGCAGGGACTCCACCAGTTCAAATAAATCCAGAGAACCGCCGCGATCGCCTTTGGGGGAAACGGTAACATGACCTGCCGCGTTAATCGAAAAATATGGCTCTCCCCATCCCTGAATCCGATAAAGCTTCTCACTGTCCTCGATTGTCCAGGATTTCGTAGGAGATAACGGATGGGACGGATTGGGTTCAACACCAGCCGTGGGTTTAGTTTTGAGCCGCGTTTGCTCCTCGTTGGCGCTCTCTTCTAGTGTGTGGCCTGTTTTGGGCGTCAACTTTACCCCCATTCTCTTGAATCCCTTACCAATAACTGTCTCTTGTCGCCACTCTAGCGCATTTGTTAGCGATCAAAGAATTTTAGATTTTGAACTTTAAAATGGAGTTAGTTTCCAATCGCCAGGTAAAATTGACCAGAGGGATTCAGCCTTGAATCTATCAGCCGTAACCAGGGTATAGTCGCTCTCCTAGGTCGTTGTTTTCAAAACCAGTGTCGTCGCTTTGGGCACTGAAATTCCATGACCGTGAAAAATGAACAAGTGGCTAAACAGGAAAGCCATGCTAAAATTCCGACAGCATGGTGACTTATACCTTGTAACAATGCGAGTACTACGCTAAAGCGTTAACTTCGCTTCACCCATGTCTCAAGATTATCCTGACCGTTAAGGGCGTCGATGCTCAACATATCTAGTAATCCGTCTGAACTGCAACACCGTTTACAGGCGTTCAAGCAGTTACTCTACAAACATCCGTTTGCCTTTTGCGGTGGACTGTGGGTAGTGCTGGTCTTTATAGCGGGAGTGGCAACGTTAGGTCTTTTTAACCCAGGGCCAATGGAGGAAGGAGGGTCTCGACCATTACCTCCTCACACGACTTTTGAGCAGGTTACAGGAAAACCTCCTAGTTTCAAGATCTGGAAGCCCTCGAAGCCAGAACCCACTCCTGTGAAGGCTCAACAGGACTCTACGCCAAAACAAGTCCCTTTCACGACTGTTGAGGAATCTACACCTAAACAAGATTTACCCCTGTCGCTGTTGGGTGCCATTGCCCTAGGATGTGCAGGCGGGTCTTTATTGCTGACTCAAATTTTGAAATACTCCGCTGAGAGTTATCAAAATTCAAGACGGTTAAAACCTGTAGGAACAATCCGCAAAAAACGGCGGAACCCACCCCCAAAGATTCATTCCGTTTCCAGACCGCCACAGTCAGTGAGTTCTCATTCTCAATCCAACTCACCCAAATCTCAGGGGGTCAACAAGCCAATCGTCACAAATGACCGATCTCTGGCTCAGATCACCGTATTGCCGCCCGAACAGAGCCATCCTCTCGATGGGGGAAAGGAGAGTCTCGCCGATATGATGGATTTACGCAAGCGATATTCTCTTTCTTCGCTAATGCGTGATAAGTAGTTCGGAAATGAGTCCCAATTGGCCTTAGCCGTGGACAATTTGATGCTTTCTCACCCTTCGCTCTTTGAGCTATCGTTACTTTGCGGCTAACAGCGATCGCCAATCTTGAATCGCTTTTTCCGTCCACAGCCAATTTTTGCTCAGGGCGTCGGGTTGAAAATTAACTGGGTCATTACTCATCACATATTGGCGCATATTCAAGGATTTGCTCAACAGACTAGCTCGCTGCTGTGCTGGCTGTTTTTGAGCTTCTTGCCGCAGTCCCAAAGCCAGCCCAGCATAGATAGTCAGGGTTTCTTGGTTCGGAGTGCCTGGTGCGGCATTAACCCCAGATTGTGAGGCGGTGATCACTTGCAGCGCCTCAAACCAGGCATTGTTGGCGCGACCATAATTGCCTTCCATATAGTAGGCAAACCCCAGTGCGCTCAGATATGGAACAGACTTGGGCTGCCCTTTGCGAGCCATTTCCCAGTATTTTCGGGCATCACTGAGATCGTAGTTTTTGATCCCTTTTTCGCTTTGTTCTTTTTTGAGCGACTGCCATGCCAAACGCCCTCTTAAGAAAGATACGGCTGGATCATCCAGTTTCGTGATGCGAACAGCCTTCAAAGCGGCGTCCGCCGGTGGCAAAGCTTCTCGATTTAGTAATTCCTCTACAGCCTTGAGTCCTGTCGGGATATTGTTCTGGCTGAACTGTTCGATCGCATTCAATGTCAGATCGCGGGTGTCCATTTGGGCCAGAGTATTCGCCCCATTGGTGGTGGGTAGAGTGGAACTGGAGGGGCTTGGCGGAGGGAGGGGTTGGGGGGGACGGCTTTGGAAGATTAAAAA
>DATNQL010000117.1:0-3435 GCA_036704025.1 Stenomitos sp. | reverse complement strand
TGAGTCCCTCCCTGTGCGAGTCCCAACGCTTGCTGTGCAGCCGTAACAGCCGCTTTGGCTTGCTCTGCCGCCTGTCGGCAAGAAGCTTCTAGTTCATCCATCGTGGTTGTCGTTTCATTCACCGAAGCCGCCTGCTGACTCGCAATGCGTTCTTGTTCCTCAATGGTGGCAGAAATCTGAGTTGAAGAACTCGCCAGAGTATTAATTGTCCTCGTCAACCTCGACTTAATATATTGAGAAATATTCCATATAACGACTAGAATAACGAGGTTAGCAATAAACAAAATAATTGCCAAGTTTTTGGAAAGTTGTACATGATGTTTGGCAAATGATTCGGCTGATGATACAGCCGCATTCGTTAAATCCCAGTAATCTTCGCTTTCTTTGAGAAGACGCTCTTTTTCGGCGGTATTTGGATTATTTCTATACTCTCTTAATGTTGTTTTGAGTCGAGTCCAAGATTGTTCGGCTTGCAACATTTTGGCTTGAAAATCTGGGTCTTCAACTTTAACTAAATTTAGGGTATTATCTCCTTTGATCAATCCTTGAATAATGTTATCTAACTTAGAAACGATGCTATCTGTATTTTGTTCTAACAGGGTTAACTTCGTTAAGCGTTGACTATTGCCTCGGACGATACCCGCATAGTTCACAATTCTACCGTCAATCGTCATACTATCGATCTGACGATAAATGGTCACCAAGTTAAACAGAGCGAATAAAAGCAGGACTAAGACTGTAATGCGTAGTTGATTGATGATGCGGAATTGATTGATCACTTTATTCATTGACAAGTCTTTCTCTCCATTCGGTGCAAAATTTCGGAATCTGTTCTATCCGCCCGCCTTGGATGGCTGGCTTGATCAATTTGCACCCTGGATTGTACGGGTTTCATCTTGTATTAAGATTGAAAAAAGAATTCGGCGGAATTGAAAGCTGATGCAATGGAAGCTTTAAAAAGAGATCGCCCTGGCGTATTTAACTCGTAGGATAGCTGAAGTTAGGTAATTGCAATCACTAGCCTCATACGAGTGCTTACTACACCATCTCCTCAGTTGTAAGACGGTGTATGACACGTACATTCATAGTATTTCAATTGGCTAATATTCGCAACAAGTTAAGGTAAGATTCATTAATTATTTATAATTTAGTGTAGGAAAGTCGTATCTTAAGTTAAATATTGAGAATGGTTGGAGAATTCGGCTTGAAAAGCCCTTAATATAGACAAATAAGAGAAACGAGATGCTTTCATTCTCAAAAATGTATCATAAGATACTAAAAATTAGCTCTAGTGTGAGATAAGTTCTTCACCAGATAGCAATGATAGTTGCCTAACTTGATCTACACTTTGAGCAACTCGAAGGCATCTACTTTTTTAAGTTTCATTCCCAGTCAATGGTCACGAGGAAGAGGCGGATGAGCGTTGAGCTCCCGTTAAGATCACCTCAAAAGCATTCATCTTTTCACTGTAAATACATCATCTCTGTTGTACGGACAGATTTGGCCTGAATCACGGGGTGTGAATTCAACAAGAACCGAAATTACGCTTTCATCGGCTGAGTAGCCCCCTCACCCCCAGCGAAAGGGGGAACAGAATTGAACTCCCTCCAAATTTGGGAGGGAAGCGCGTCAGTCCTCAAACCACCACTCCCTAGGAGTAAATTGCGTCGCCTTTCAGTTTTAAGGGAATGCATCACCTTCATCTCAATCCCTAAAAAGACTCCTGCAATTTGTTACAAATGATACCCAAAAACTTGACTCCAGAATTAACCAACCTCAGTCAATTCAGTGACGGAGAACTCATCCTACACAACGATACAGTGGCTTGGAATCTTCATCTCGTTCGGGGAAAATTACTCTATGCTACAGATAAAATTCATCCCGTGAGACGGTGGAACCGATCCTTACAACAGCAATGCCCTAACTGGAATTGGACGGTTGATTGCTCTGAGTTATTAGACCATCAATCTTGGCAATGTCAGCTCCTGACTCAAGGATTCAACCAAAAGCAACTGAGTCTGATTCAAGCCAAGTTAGTGATTCGTAATGTTGTGCAAGAATGTTTGTTTGAGCTGAGTCACTGCACAGACTTGAACAGTGATTGGAAACCGAGCCAGAAAACGACGTCGGTATTTTACCAGACTGTAGCCTTGTCTAGCAAAGAAATACAGACACTCCTCAATAACACCGTACAAATGCAGCAAAAATGGCAAGCAACAGGCTTAGATCGCCTCAGCCCAACCCTCGCGCCAACGTTGCGGCAGGGAGCAAACCCTCAATTGTTCCCCGTTTCGGACAGCTATCTCAACGGTCAGTTTACTCTGTGGGATATTGCCTTACAACTCCACCAATCTGTGGCTGAAGTCACTCGCTCCTTAATCCCTCCTGTGGAGAAGGGCATACTGCAATTCCAAGAAATTTCTGATTTACCCGTACCCCTTGTCAAACCGCCCCTGTCTACCAAGCCTCTGCAATTAGACACAGCGCTCGAATCGACCCAGACACAGCCTGTAATCGCTTGTATTGAAGATAGTCCTGTGTTAGCGCACACCTTAAAAAAAATCTTGATGCCGGCTGGATATCAAGTGTTGATTATTCCAGAACCCATGCGTGGATTCTCTCAACTTATAGAGCACAAGCCGGATCTAATTTTGCTAGATTTACACTTGCCCAATGCTGATGGCTATAGCATCTGTAAATTTTTGCGGGAGACGCCTGTCTTTAAAAAGACGCCCATTATTATTTTGACCGCTCGAAATACCCAATTAGATCGCTTTCGTGCGATGCAATCTGGCGCAACTGAGTTTTTAGGCAAGCCCCCACAGCCAAAAGAATTACTGCAAATGGTTCAGAAGTACTTGGGTTGTTTAGTCAAGATTTAAGCTAAAAGGGTGTCTGCATCTACTCACACTTGATGGTTCGACATTAATGAATATTTGAAATTTTAATTTAAAAATATGAATTAGATGTTGAACTTGATCAGACTTCTGTTTCCTTTACCTCACCATCCCATTGAGCTTGTACCGGAATCTCTATAATCATCTCAGTTCCTTTTCCTGGAGCAGAAAAACAATTGAGTTGTCCCTGATGTTTTTCGACAACAATCTGATAGCTGATGGCTAATCCTAAACCTGTGCCACTTCCCACAGGTTTAGTTGTATAAAAGGGATCGAAGATCTGATGGCGCACGGCCTCACTCATCCCACAACCATTATCAGTAATACGAATCACAACAACTTGGGAACTGACAGGTTTTCCCTTCTCTACTATCTGTTGAGGGTTGCCGGATGACTTTGGCGCTAGTTTTCCTCGCTTCATTAACGCGAATGAAGACATCAATCCGAAAGGGTAACTTCGCTTCAGGCTAACCCTTAATGGCTTGCTTTTAAGCATTGATTTTTGCTCAGGCTGGATGCTGTAATTCACAGATTGTAA
>DATNQL010000116.1:0-3689 GCA_036704025.1 Stenomitos sp. | reverse complement strand
CGCCAGGGCGACTTGCTGGTATTGAAGATGCAATTCCACAAGCCGAGCTGGCTTGCTCATGGCTCAATAGTTTAGTGAAGAAATTCTTCCCCTTACGGGGATGGAGTTAATCAGTAATTCGGCTAATCAGTCTAGCTTCATCAAACTGCGTGCTTCAATCCCCTTTCGGGGAGTTTCTAGGAATCACCTAGCTAAGGGAAACACGCTTAGATTTTTCTACTGACAAGCCTTCTCATACTAAATTACTCAGTTTTTGAGCAAAGGTCAATGAGGTAAGTCAACCAGCAGCCAAGAGAAAACTGAAAGAGTTAAATCCTATTTTTATTCACCCAACGCAACGAAAGAACGGATATATTTGAGGAGTTTATATTCTATGGTGTTACCTATGAAACCCCCTCCCGATGATTGGCTCACAGCCAACGCACATTCTTCTAATGAGTCTTGTTCTCAAATTACCTTCTTCAGCACTGACAAAAAAATGAATTCAGAATTTGAACGCGACTACGGGATATCTCCAGTCACTACAGCTCCTCCCGTTAGTTCCCAAGCAGCCAGTACTCAAAGTTTTCAGCCACCTTACTCCTTCGAGAATAAGCATCCAGAAGCAAGCTGTCAAACAACTACCGCCTCAAAATTCCTTGCAAGACCGCATCTTTCTTTTGTCCAACAGCTTGTCTTAAAACTCGTCGTCTATGGAGTTATCGCAACGCTTCCTAGTCTACTCGGTCTAGCCTCGAATAAAACAAATTGGGAATGGGAATTTCATCTGAAAATGTCTTCCAAACCCAATCAAGTAGAGGAAACCACTAAGCCAGAACGAGTAGAGATGCCTACTAAACTCGCTCCGGTAGAGAAAGTAACCGAGCCTAAGTAGAGCATAAATTGAGTTTTCTGACTGCACTGGACAAATTACTATCCGATGCAGTCAGGTTTCTTAACATCTTCGGTTGCCCTACCCAATGGCTTAGAGCTTAATGAGCAGCAATCACAATGATGCAGTCAGGTTTCTTAACATCTTCGGTTGCCCTGCCTAGCTGCGAGAGTGCCTGTTTCTCAAACTATGTACCGCTTGACTTGACTGCACGGTACGAGGCAGCCAGATAAGTCACTTACACGTCCGATTTCAGGCACTCTCTATCTGGAAGTCCCCACTTCCAGCGCCAAGTCATAATTGCATAGAGTTCTTAACGACCACCAAGATGTGTCATGACTCACGCCTCCATTACCGCCACCGATATTGCCCTACAAGTCGTCCAACAAGCCGTTAACGAGTTTGCAAAGTGGGCAGAGGTTGATTTACCGCCAGGATGTACTACTTCCGCTGAGTATCCTGTTGTCGAGTGGGTCAAAAACCTTATCCTACCGTGCCCCAAGGGGGCTAAGCCACAGCCTCTACGGCTGTTGTTTGACCAAGTAGAGCTGGAGAAGAATCAAAAGCAGGCACATCATTATTGGCCTGCCAGAGCGATCGCAAATTGTCACCCAACAATCCCTTATCCACAAGCCGAGGAACCGAAAGCCGAATTAGAATGCCTGAGAGGCCAAATCCAACAAGCAATTTCTCAGCTCCAGTTAAACTCGGATGACTGGCAAAACCTCTCCCTACTAACGCTGATTCTAGAAAAATTCGGTTCCTATCTCAGCTTCGGGGAGCCTAATGTCGCCCTGATAGACATCGCTCGGTCTACAGCCGCCGTCGCTGCTGCTCTTGTTGACAATCCGGTTTTAACGGATTCAACTCAACTAAGTTTAATCGCAGGCGACCTCTCTGGGATTCAAAAATTTATTTATACCATTTCTTCTGATGGCGCACTCAAATCCCTCCGGGCACGCAGCTTCTATTTGGAATTAGTTACAGAAGAAATCGTCCAGCAGTTACTAGCAAAGCTAAAGTTACCGCGCACCAATGTTATTTATGCTGGGGGCGGCAACTTATATCTGTTAGCTGCTGCCACAGACCAGACTAAGGAAGCTGTGAAGCAGGTGCGCGAGGAGTTCAATCAATGGTTTCTAGATGAATTTCAAGGTCAAATTTTTCTGGCTCTTGACTGTTTACCCTTTCCGGTTAAACACGTTGCCAATAAGGAGCTAGCCGTTCACTGGTCAGATATCTCTACTAAGAATTTGGCTAAGCAAAAGTCTCGTAAATTTGCTGACCCGGTTGAACAACTTACCCAATTAGTCCAAAAGCGCGACAGCCACGAACCCTGCCGTGTCTGCCATCGAGATGATGTGAAACAACTCAAACAACTCAATAATGATGACCCAGATTCAGTGAACGCTTGTGGTATTTGTCGCCGTATGTTCAGGCTGGGGGGTCAGCTATTGCACGTTGATGCCATTGTGCGATCGCCCCAACAAGCGATAACAAAATCCCCAATTAGGTTTAACCTTTGTTCGGGCATCATCTACTACCATCTGTTCGACCGTGTGGAAAAAGTACCTGCTGTTACTGACTCCAACACTCTGTTCTTGGTCAATAACTGGACTGTAAATGATTACAGAAAGGGTCGTAACATCGTACCGCTGCTGCTGGGGAATTACGCCAAGGAAAGTGAAGTAGAACCAGGAACGACCATCCGAGCTAATGAGTTGGCTTCTGAAGCAAAGGGAATAAAACGAGTTGGTTACTTGCGGATGGATGTAGACCGCCTTGGGCAGATTTTTGCTAAGGGGTTAGGCGAAAACCAGACCTTACCGAGACTCGCTGCACTCTCTCGTCAGATGAGTTACTTCTTTAAGGTCTATCTCAACAGTTTGGCAGAAAACCGCCTGCATAATCTGCCCAAACCCCATGAAAAAGTTAAATGTTTAACCCAAAAACCTCGACAGAACTTACTTTTCATCTATGCAGGCGGCGATGACCTATTCATCAGCGGTGCCTGGAATGAAGTTGTGGAATTTGCCTTCGATGTTTACCAGGGATTCCGTGCCTATACTGGAAAAAATCCAGATATTACCCTTTCTGGAGGAATTAGTCTTGCCGATGCCAAATTTCCCCTTTATCAAGCCGCTGATGAGTCAGGTGAAGCTGAAGAAAAAGCTAAAGGAAATGGTCGAGATAGTTTTGGTTTATTTGGTGAAGTGTTCAAGTGGGATGAGTGGCTGGGAATAGACGAAGAAAATTTTGCCGTTATTGATGAGGATATTAGAAAATATTTGAACTTAGAAGCGGTGCCTGATTTGTTAGGTGTCTTTCCCTTTGTTGAGCAGCTAACAAATCAACTGGAGCTTAACTACTCGCGCAGTTTTGTTCGTAACCTGTTGATTACAGCTCAGACGCAAGAGCAAACGATTGAAAAGATGAAAGACGAGTTTCCCGACCAACAGAAAGCTGTTCGTTACTACTTACATCTCCCGAAAATCGCTTACACCCTAGCACGGCTGCCTATTCATGTACGAAACCATACGAATTTTGCCCCAGTACGGACATCTTTAAAGAGTCCCTATAACGCACCCTACTTCCGTGCGATCGCTACCTGGATTGAACTTCTAAACCGCTCATAAACCTATGACACAAAAACCTAGACAACCCACTCCTTTAAATCGAGCTGAACTTAATAAAAATCAGACCACGGCTCAATCTAACACCGCCCAACCAACGAACCAGAAAAATACTGAACAACAGAAGGAAATCACTGAAGAGATTAAGGACGCTATCAAAAAATTGGATAGTCTAAAAAAATATC
>DATNQL010000115.1:0-9474 GCA_036704025.1 Stenomitos sp. | reverse complement strand
GAGCCAGAGAATATGGTTTGCCCCAACCGAAAGGGATGTTAATTTTAGGGGTGCCGGGGTGCGGAAAGTCTTTGATTGCCAAAACCACATCTCGCCTCTGGGGTCTACCCCTGCTCCGTCTAGATATGGGTCGGGTTTATGATGGCTCCATGGTGGGTCGGTCAGAGGCCAACCTCCGCAACGCCCTCAAGACCGCAGAATCAATTTCACCCGCGATTTTGTTCATTGATGAGTTAGATAAGTCCTTTGCTGGCAGCAGTGGTTCTTCTGACTCGGATGGAGGGACTTCAAGCCGCATCTTCGGTTCCTTCCTAACCTGGATGCAAGAAAAGACTTCACCCGTGTTCGTCATGGCAACAGCGAACCGAGTTGAGCGCCTACCTGGAGAATTCCTCCGTAAAGGTCGTTTTGATGAAATCTTCTTCGTCGATTTACCGACAGCGGAAGAACGGCAGCAAATTTTTAGCATTCACTTAAGTAAGCGGCGTCGAGAAATTACTCGCTTTGATTTGGATCAGTTGGCTAAGGTTTCCGAGGGATTTTCTGGAGCGGAAATTGAGCAAGCTATAATCGCTGCAATGTATGAAGCATTTGCTCAAGACCGAGAATTTACCCAGCTGGATATCATAGCCGCCATCAAAGCAACTCTACCGCTTTCTAAGACAATGACCGAGCAGGTAACAGCCCTGAGGGACTGGGCTAGGCAGCGCGCGCGACCTGCGGCGTCCTCCGTTGCTGAATATCAGCGAATGGAGTTTTAAAAGGCTTTCTCCTGCTCCCAACAGGAGGAAAGGCTAGCCAATGGTGCTAGCAGTTTGACAAAAAAGCCGCGCTTGTTAAGCGGCTTCAAATGGAAAAGTAAAACGCTACGTTGTTGTTTCTCTACTATCTCTACTGGAGGAAATCCAAATGTCTCACTTTAGCACTCTGCGTACCAAGATCACCGACGCTGAAATCCTGAAGGCTTCTCTCCGTGACCTGGGTATTTCTGTTAAGACGGAAGCTGATGTTCGTGGCTACAACGGTCAGCGCGTTCGATCTGACATCGTTGCTGTTCTCGAAGGCGATTATGATCTCGGCTGGTCTCGCAACAGTGATGGTTCCTTTGATCTGATTGCTGACCTCTGGGGTGTTGCTAAGAAGCACAACCAAACCGAGCTGATCAACTCGATTAACCAGAAGTACGCCGTCAACAAAACTTTGGCAGAAGTCAAGCAGCGCGGCTTGCAGAATGCCAACGTTAAACTGGTTCTGCAAAAGTAGTCAATCCATCTAGGCGTTCCCAAGCTCACGGGTTGACCAATGCAGGTTGGCCCGTTTTCTGTGCCTACTAGGCCAGTAGGCGCAGAAAACTTGGAGGGCCGATTACACCCAAGAGCAGATTGACTGTTCCCTAACGTGTAATATAACCTGGGTTCTAATAATTTTGGCGAATGTACAGGAGAATTCCCCGTGCGATCGCTTCCGCCATTTGACGTTGAAAAGCCGGGGATGCCAATCTAGGGGCATCCTCGGCTCCCGTCACGTAACCGACTTCGACTAAAACCGCCGGTATAGAATTATTTCTTAACACATAAAATCTAGAGCGGCGTACTCTCCGGTCTCGGACGTTTAGGCTCTGCAACATGCTCGAATGAATCGCTTCAGCCAAACGCTGACTGGAGAAATAATACGTCTCGACTCCATTAACATCAGGGCGACGTAGACTGATGGCATTGGCGTGGATGCTGACAAAAAGCGTGGCACGCGCTTGCCGCGCCATTTGCACTCGTCCTTCCAGACTAATGAAGCGATCGTCTGAGCGGGTCATGACGGCCTGAACACCCTGTTGCTCCAACAGCGCGGCGACTTGTTGAGAAATCGGCAAAATCACATCTTTCTCCCGCAATCCACCGATACCAATGGCTCCGGGGTCTTTGCCGCCGTGACCGGGATCGATCATCACCACAATACGACTGTTGGGCACACGAGGAAAGGAGTCAGGCGGCGTCGTCCGAACAGGCGGTGGTACAGGAATTGAGCTCGTAGGAGGTAATACCGGTCTAGACGGTCGCAGTTGCAGCGATAAAAGTTGGTCAGTGAGTTGATTGAGTTCCCCAATCTGACCCCCACGACTAGGTTTGACCAGAATAACGACCGTGCGCCGATCTTGCTGCCGGACTAGTACCTGTGATAAAAGACTTCTCGCGTCTAATTGAGGCCCCCTCACTCGGTCAGCCAGTTGGGCATTAGGGATAATAATCTGATAAGTATTGGCTCTGGCATCCCAACGGCTGGTTGCCCTCACCCTCTGGTCAGCCCGAATGACCAATTGGGTACCCTCGTTAACCAATTCAACCGCTTGAATGGTGGCGAGGCGGCTGGTCGGTGTTGGGGTTTCAGTTTGATTGTTGGCAGGATTAGACGTGCGGGGTGGAGGGATGACGACGACCGGTTGAGACGTGGTTCTGGGTGTTGTCGTGATTCGCTCAGGCGTCGGGATTTGTACCGACCATTGAGTCGGAGAAATGCCTTGAAACAAAACTTGTTGGGGGTCGATGGTATAGCCTGGTGCTAACTCCACAACAATCCGAGTCATTTGGGCATTATATTGTCCGACTCGAACTTCCCGAATCGCCCCATCAACAAGCTGATTCATCGTTGGACGCCCCAATGTTGTACCCGGTAAATCGATAATCAACCGATTGGGGTTGGCATAAAGTTGGGCTTTGGGTTGAACACTGCCGTCTGTTGTAAAGACCAGTTGGTTCTGATTAGCATCAAAACGCCACAACAGAAGCCTTGCGGCTTCAGCAGGAGATGAAAAGAGAAAAATGCTCGACAAACTGGGAAGTAGCAGTAGCCACTGAAATTTCATCATGATTGCTCCGGTTGCCAATGTTTGCTTCACCAGGGTGGATAAGAAGCGGGAGAGGTAGACTCCCTCAGTTAGTCGGTATCGTCTGACCCAGGTTCCAGAATTTCCAATTCTTGTTGATTCAATCTATAAGCACAAAACATACGAACGAGGTAACACCTGTATTGAGAATACTGTGCAATGGACGCTGCTGCGATCGGCTGACTTCCCCAGAGAGCGACTGGCGCTAACGCGAGATCGCGTCTCTTCCAGTGAGCCGCATTGGTGCGACGCTACGATACTAATATCGTTTCTTCTTAAGTTTGCTACATTGACACGGGGACTTGGAGACGCTCCCGACGCGGAGAGTGATTTGTAGCAAACATTTAGGTATTTGATATAAGGGCAATCAGTCGCGATCCCTCTCACCAAATTTCTGGCGGGGTTTTGAGCATGAGCGACACAAAGATGACAAAAATGAGATTGGAACATTGAGAGTGACGGCCTAGATCAGGATTAATCAGAAGCATGAACGCGATAGACAAGGGGGACGCAGCAGCGTCCATCGCCCAAAAACTTGAACCAATGGTTGGGGAGTCTGCCATTTTTGACTGGGAACACTTGCCACCCCTCTGGCAAGAACGAATTAATCGAGCCAACACACTAGATAATGTCCCCAGTTGTCTTGTTTTCCCCCAGACCGTCGAACAACTCAAGAGTGTTATCACCTGCGCCCATAGCAACGGTTGGAGCCTCCTCCCCTGTGGGAGTGGGAGTAAATTAGGCTGGGGTGGGGTGGGTAAAGATGTTGACCTTGTAATCAGTACTGAACGCCTGAACCGGGTGATTGAACATGCGGTGGGTGATTTGACGGTTACGGTGGAAGCGGGTGTTAAACTGGCTGACTTGCAAAACCGGCTTCGCCAGGAGAATCAATTTCTTCCCCTCGACCCTGCCTATTCTCAACAGGCTACCCTCGGTGGAATTATTGCCACCGCCGATAGTGGTTCTTGGCGTCATCGGTATGGCGGGGTTCGGGATATGCTGCTAGGGATTTCTTTTGTCCGCAGTGATGGGCAACTCGCCAAAGCTGGGGGTCGGGTGGTAAAGAATGTGGCGGGTTATGACTTGATGAAGCTGTTTACAGGCTCTTATGGTACGCTGGGTGTCTTGACAGAAATCACACTTCGTGTATATCCAATCCCCGAAGCGTCAGGGACTCTGGTGTTAACCGGTGAAGCCGAAGCCATTGCTTCTGTGACAAAAACCCTTTTAGCGTCTGCGTTGACGCCCACCGCTGCCGATTTGCTATCCTTTCAGCTTGTCAAGCAACTGGGTTGGAGTCAAGGCATAGGCTTAATGGTACGTTTCCAAAGTGTGAGGGAAAGTGTGCAGGAGCAATCATCCCGGTTGCTGGAGGTGGGGCAAAATTTAGGGTTACAAGGCACTGTGTATACGGAGGCTGACGAGGTAACTCTATGGCAATCATTATCAGAACAAATTTGGAAAGCCTCACAGGAACCTGCGATTACTTGCAAAATAGGGGTATTACCAACAGCGGCTGTTACGACTTTGACAAAACTGGATGGGCTAACATCCTCAACAGGATTGGGGTTAATTCATGCCAGTGGGTTGGGGCGATTACGTTTTGAGCCAGGAACGGTGACGCCTCAGATGATTAAGGAACTTCGACAATACTGTGAGTCTCAAGGGGGTTTTCTTACGGTTTTGGAGGCACCCATTTCGTTGAAGCAGCAGCTAGATGTTTGGGGTTACAAAGGCAATGCGCTGCCTATTATGCGTCAAATTAAGCAACAGTTTGACCCGAAAAATATTTTGAGTCCTGAGCGGTTTGTGGCGGGGATTTAAGAGACAAACTACTCCAGGTACGGAGAACACAAAGTTAAGAGATTAGAAAGAGAGAGAATATGCAAACTTTACCAGAGGGTGTCACTCAATCCATTGAGTCAATACCAGAATTAGTGAGTGGTTTTGATGCTCAACATCCTCCTGAACAAAAATTAATAGATACTTGTGTTCACTGTGGGTTTTGTCTATCGACTTGTCCGAGTTATCGGGTGCTTGGCAAGGAGATGGATTCTCCTAGGGGTCGGATTTATTTGATGGATGCGATCAAAAATGGTGAGGCATCTCTGGGTGAGGCTACAGCGCAACATTTTGATTCTTGCCTGGGGTGTCTGGCTTGTGTAACGACTTGTCCTTCTGGTGTTCAATACGATCAATTAATTGCGGCAACTCGTCCTCAGGTTGAACGAAATTATCCGCGTAGTTTACCCGATCGATTCATCAGAACTCTGATTTTTAATCTATTTCCTTACCCCGGACGCCTGCGCCCTTTTCTGGTGTTTCTCTATCTGTATCAGAAATTAGGATTGCAGAAGCTGGTTCGTTCGACAGGTTTGTTGAAGAAAGTATTTCCTCGTTTGGCGGCAATGGATGCAATTTTGCCGCAAATTACTTTAGATTCTTTCCGAGACAATTTCCCCAATATTATTCCGGCTCAAGGTCAGAAACGTTACCGAGTGGGGGTGATTTTGGGGTGTGTACAACGCTTGTTTTTCTCCCCTGTGAATGAGGCAACTGTGCGGGTTTTAACGGCTAATGGTTGTGAAGTAGTGATTCCGAAAACGCAAGGGTGTTGTGCGGCTTTGCCGGAACACCAAGGGCAAAAGGAACAAGCTCAATCTTTGGCACGACAGATGATTGATAGTTTCGCCGGGACGGATGTTGATTACATCATTATTAATGCGGCGGGTTGTGGTCATACGCTGAAGGAATATGGGCATATTTTAGACAATGACTTAGAGTATCGAGAGAAGGCAAAAGCCTTTGCAGATAAGGTAAAAGATGCTCAAGAATTTTTGGCACAAGTGGGATTAACAACGAAACTTTCACCGCTTACGGATGAACCGCTGACGATGGTTTATCAAGATGCTTGTCACTTATTACATGGGCAAAAAATTAGCGTCCAACCTCGGCAACTTTTGCGGCAAATTCCGAATGTGAAGTTACGGGAACCGATCGATGCAGCTTTGTGTTGTGGTAGTGCTGGGGTTTACAATATGCTGCAACCGGAAGTGGCAGATGAATTGGGAGAGCAAAAGGTTGAGAATTTGTTGAATACAGGGGCGGAGTTAATTGCTTCGGCTAATCCGGGTTGTTCGTTGCAAATTAAGAAGCATTTGCGGTTGAAGGGGAAGGAAATTAGTTTGATGCATCCGATGGAGTTGTTGGATTATTCGATAAGAGGGGTGAAGTTGCAGAAGTAGGAATTGCCCTTCACATTGCTCTAACCTCTCCCCTAACCCCTCTCCTACGAGGAGAGGGGAAATCAGAGATAAGGAAAATCAAGATTTACTGACTCTGCTTTTGTGGCATGTGCGATTGCTTACGATTTAATTTATATCCCCAACCCGAAGCCGTTTTTGAAATAAGCTAGAGAACAGCTTACGATACATTCCATAAAGATTACGGTGTGAGAATACTAAATTACCAAGCTGTATGTCATTAGTAGCCACCTTGATCAAGCGCCGTACCTTTTTAACTAGGATGGTGTTAGGGTGGTTAGCTAGCACTTCCTCAACGAAGATTGGTGCTGGTCTTGCCCTGGCCAAGAGTCAGCTAGCCTCCAAACCGCAACGCAATGGCGTAGTGTTTTATGTAGCGCCTAGTGGCAACAACGCCTGGTCGGGCAACCAATCCACTCCCAATCCAACAAAGACAGATGGTCCCTTTGCGACCCTCCAACGCGCACGCGATGCCATCCGCGAACTCAAGCGCCAGCAGGGGGATATGCTCAAGCAACCCGTCACGGTTTTTGTGCGTGCGGGCACTTACTTTTTAGATCAACCTCTGTTGTTACAACCGGAAGATTCTGGAACATCTGAGTGTCCGGTAATTTTTGCCGCTTATCCCAACGAAAATCCGCTCATTAGCGGTGGGAAACGTATCACCAACTGGCAGAAACTTGATGGAAACCGTTGGGTTGCACAATTGCCTGAGGCAAAAGCCGGGAAATGGAATTTTCGCTTGCTTCGTACCAACAATGAGTGGGCTATTCGTGCTCGCTATCCCAAATTTGAGCCAAAGCAGCCACTCACCGGAGGCTGGCTATATGCCAAATGGTACGGCAAGCCCTGGGAAAAGGGTACCTTTAATACTGGCGTCATCCTCAACAATGTCGGTGACCAACTGGAATGGCGTCTTTTGATTCCTGCTGCGGGTGACTATAAAGTCTGGGTTAGGTACTCCCACAATCTCGAAGCTAGCAGAGATGAACGCGCAACGATGAGAGTTGGCAAAAGCCAGCCAGTACGGCTAAATAATTTGCCCAGTACAGGGGGAAAATATCAGTGGACACAAGCCGCCACAGTTCGTTTGGTTGCGGGTGAGCAAGCCCTGGTATGGGAAAATAGCAAGGATGGCACGTTTGACCTGGATGCCTTTTGCCTCACTGATGACTCGGATTGGAATCCCGAAACTTCCATTAGCATCGTTAGCGGGTGGGGTAAGTATGAGCTGCAATCTCCAAAAGCAGGACATCACCTGTTGATTGTTCAGGCGGAAGCGTGTGAGAAAGCTGTGGGCAAAGAAGTCAAAGTGTCCAAACCCGATTTGCCCGGTGTCTATGACCGTATTCTCATTGACCCTGAAACATTTCCCCGCTTCCAAAACTGGGACGGAGCAGAAGTGCATATCTTCCCCGCCTCGGGTTGGCTCAACACGATTGTAAAGGTAAACGGCGTGGACAAAGAACATCACACGCTGCTTGTTGATTGTGAGCAACACATCCGACCTGGTAACCGCTTTTTCATCGCCAATGTCCGAGAAGCGCTAGACAGTCCTGGCGAGTGGTATTTGGATCAAAAGGCTGGTGAGTTAATCTACTGGCCTACTCAGCCTGACTTCCCTCATGTCGAAGTGGTGGCACCAACAATGGATCGACTGGTCGTGTTGCAAGGTGATGCACAAACAGGACGCTTTGTCGAGCATATTCATTTTCGCGGATTTAGCTTCACTGACACCGATTACACGCTATTCGACAGCATTCCTGACAGCCTGAGGTCTTACCTAAGAGAAGAAAAAGAGCCTCCAGCACAATTTCGCCATCCTAATACCATCAGCAATGGTTACTTTACCCCCGCAGATGCTGCCATGTGGCTCATAGCAGCACGACAGTGTGGGGTAAGCGATTGTAATTTCCTTCATCTTGGCGGTTATGCCGTGCGATTGGAGCAGCGCAGCTCCCAAAATGAAATGAGTCGCAACACGATGGCGCAGTTAGGTCAGGGTGGCGTGGTGCTTTTAGGTTCGACAGACACACAACCGTTCAACAACTTAATCGCTGATAATGATATTCATGACTGCGGACAGATTTACAAGCATGTCGCTGGTGTGTATTTGACGACGGGAAGTGACAACCGCATCGTCCATAATCGGATACATGGCTTGCCCCGTTACGGCATCTCCTTGAAATCCTATAATCACGGCAATTATTCCCACAACAATATCGTTGAATTTAACGAAATTGTGAACACGAATCAGGAGACTCATGACACAGGTGCGATTGAATCGTATGCGCCAGAACGCAAGAATAGCGGCAACATCATTCGGTTCAACTTGATCCGCAAGGCTGTTGGTATGAGTACAAACTCTGAGGGTGAAATCATGACGCCCTATAATTCAGCGGGGATTTTTCTTGATAGTGGCAGCAGTGGCTTGACTATATCTGGAAACATCATCGTTGGACCAGACATCAGAGTTGCTGTTGTCTTGAGCAACGGAAAGGACAATATTTTCGAGAACAACATCTTTGTAAATTCTGTACAACATCAAATCGGTTTGTTGCAGCTTGATGACTATATGAAGGGCAATGTCTTTAGGCACAATATTGTTGTGTTTGATAACCCAAAGGCTGACCTCTGGAAAAGCTGGGCAAGAGAATGGAAACGCGCTCCTTTGGCAGAGTGCGACTTTAACCTTTACTGGCACACAGGCGGTTTGGACTTAGCACAGACAGAACAAGTCATCACGCCGGAAGGAAATTTTGCCAAATGGCAAGCAGCAGGTTTTGATCGCAACTCTTTGATCGCAGACCCACGGTTTTCTAACCTTGCCAAGGGTAACTTTCAGCTCAAACCAGACTCCCCGGCTTTTCAGCTTGGCTTTAAGCCTATCCCAATAAAACGTATAGCAACTGGAAGTAGTCTTTAAATCCAGAAATAGCCGAATCAGCAGCCCCAAGATCCGCTTATATCTTAAAAACTTCCTCGTATTAAACTTGACAGGGTGGCACTTCGCCTACGCTCTAAAGTAGAACAGGTATCTAAGTTAGCTGAGCAAGGCATCCTTAAGAATTATTAAAGCTATTGACTTTTGTATGCAAATTTCCCCAGATATTGCCCCCACAACACCAACGTCATCGGTAGAAACGATCGCACTGGATGTTACAGGCATGAGATGTGCAGGCTGTGTCAGTATCGTGGAACGTCAACTAAGCCAGCATCCCGGTGTTGTTTCCGCTCGTGTCAATTTGGTCACAGAGGTGGCAGTGGTCGAATGCGAAACGGGTACCGTTGATCCAGCCGCAATCGCAGAACAGTTAACGGCTAAAGGTT
>DATNQL010000114.1:0-2810 GCA_036704025.1 Stenomitos sp. | reverse complement strand
CAGGCGACGTCGGCGAGAATTAGACTTGTCTCAAGAGGAACTTGCCGAACGGGCTGAGCTGCATCAGACTTACGTTTCAGACATTGAGAGAGGGGGGCGAAATCCCTCGCTAGAAAACGTTGAGAAGTTAGCCAAAGCGCTGGATATGTCCATTGCTCGTCTGTTCATTGAGTATGGTGTTGAGGTAGAGAGCGAATCAGAGAAAGGTGGTTGATTGTTTTGTAGGTTCTGATTCAAGTTCAGGATGAGTTGCGGACGAAGACTATCAGATACTTAAGCGATGTTAATAAGTTTGATAATTCTTGAGTTCTTGAGTTGCTTCGGCTGTCAAACGTTGCCGAATTGACAGAGGCGCAATCACTTCCCCATTCGGTCGCCAGTCCCGCAGACGCATTCTCACGTTGATATCTCCCGTGCGAATCCAGGCTCGATAGTAGGCATCTTCAGGAGAACGCTTGTTCAAAATCTCCAACAACTGCTGGCGTTCCTGGGGGTCAGAAACTTCCCTGGCAATTAGAGAAGGCATTTGTTTGTAAGCAATTGGCTCAAAGGTAGGATGCCGTTCTGTGTTGTCCACATACCAACGGGCAAAGGCAGGTGGAAAGCGCAGGATGAGGAGTTCGCGAGGTAGGTAGAAGTTAAAACCCCAAACCTCCTCCAGTTGGCTTTCAACGTCTTCTGAGGTCGGTAGCTGACCTGTGTGCCACAGTTCTTTCAGGGATTTGGGGACGCTGGGGTCGCCCCAAGCTAGGATGGTCAGACGTTTGGAGACGATCCGATCGATCTATTCCGGGCGATTATTGAGCATCTCAAGTATACGGTGCAGAGTCGGGAGAAGGTTCGGGAACTTCGCTCTCGGGCATTGAAGGTGCTGGAACGCTGTGGTGTCGAGACATTGCTAATTGACGAAGCCGATAGATTGAAACCGAAGACGTTTGCTGATGTAAGGGATATTTTTGACAATTTGGGGATTTGTGTCGTTTTGGTAGGAACAGATCGCTTAGATGCTGTGATTAAGCGAGATGAGCAAGTTTATAATCGTTTTCGGGCTTGTTATCGCTTTGGGAAGCTGTCAGGGCAAGAGTTTCAGCAAGTCGTTGAAATTTGGGAACGGGATGTATTGCGGTTAACTGGGGCATCGAATTTGAGTAGTAAGACTATGCTGAGAATTCTGAGACAGGCGACGGGGGGTTATATCGGTTTGTTAGATATGGTTCTGCGGGAAGCGGCGATTCGGGCGTTGGAGAAGGGGCTAAACAAGATTGATAAGGCGACGTTACAGGAAGTGGCAGAGGAGTATAGTTGATGGAAGATTGGGAGATTCAGCCTTGGTTGTTTGTGGTTGAACCCTATGCAGGGGAAAGTCTGAGTCACTTTTTGGGGCGGTTTCGTCGGGAAAATGACCTTACCCCGTCAGGGTTGGGAAAGGAGGCGGGAATTGGGGGTGTGGTGGCGCGGTGGGAGAAGTTTCGCCTGATTCCATTTCCATCTCAGCAGGAGTTGGCAGGGTTGGCGAAGGTGGTGCAAGTGGATGCTGGTAGGTTGCGGGAGATGTTACCGCCAGTGGGGGTGGGGATGAAGATGACTCCGATTCGCCTGTGTGGGGCGTGTTATGGGGAAGTGCCTTGTCATCGGATTGAGTGGCAGTTTAAGACAACAGATCGCTGTGAGAGGCATTCTTTACGGTTGTTGTCAGAGTGTCCGAACTGTAGGGCGAGGTTTAAAATCCCTTCGCTTTGGGTTGATGGCTGGTGTCACAGGTGTTTTTTGCCGTTTGCCCAGATGGGAGAGTATCAGAAAGCTATTTGAGCAAATTGAAATGTTTACTAAGCTGTCGCTTCTTCACTTTTCCTAGGCAGGTGCCTAGCTACAAGGATTTCAGCCCACCAAAAGTGCAACTTAGATGCGCGACAGCTTAACCCTGCATTCTGTGTGAAAGCGACCAAGCTTTCTCTCGATAAGTTGAGCAATTTAGATGACAGGCATTCCAAAAAGAATAGGATTTATCTGTCTAAATTAAAGTCATACCAATTCTCCGTGAAAATGCGCTTAATACAGCGTGATGAACGCAAGTCCCATAAGGGATGAGGAAAATCAAGAAAAAAGTATAAATATAAATAAATATAAATTTTATTGGGCCAATAGTAATTATTTGTTCAAATGCAAGTTTTCTTTGCTTAGATGAGGTGTTTGTAACTTTCTTGCGAACTCTCTAAATATTTTGTGTTCCTAATCAATTATAAGTATTAGTTGGTTTTCTAACGATATTTATAGAAAGGTTTCATCTGTGGAATTACCTTCCGTTTGTATTTTTGAAGGTTGCAGTAATGAACTACGAAGATGCCACACTTATTCGCCTTGCAGATCAAGCATCTCGATCGGCGCTATTGGATGATATAGCGCTTGAGCAGTTAATTTCTGCGACATACAACACGGATATTTTGGCTGTTGAAGGCCCCTACCAACCCATCTTTAAAGAGTTTCGATTAGGTGTAGTACTCTCAAATCTGGGTGTTGTAGAAGGGATTTGGAACCCAGTGGGTGGGGTCGAAAGAATGGAAGCTCGATTCCATTCGTCTGGGTTGGGTTCAAATTCACTAATTAGAGTGGATGCGCTTTGGCGTGGGGATATTGTTGCTCGGACAGTACCAACAACGTCACGAATAACTCAGGTTGAAGCAAAGTGGACGGATGCAGGCACGATTGATGCTGAAATTGCTGCTGCCTTGGGAAGTTTACCAACTAATTCCCAAACTCTGGAGCAGGAAAGGCGGACACGTTTCTTGGCGCGGATTCGTTCTGCCCTAAAT
>DATNQL010000113.1:0-1920 GCA_036704025.1 Stenomitos sp. | reverse complement strand
CAGGCTGCAAAACCTTGTTAAATTCACACGCCATTCGCCACAAGCCAGGAAACCTGTCCAAGGCGATGGCTTCTGAAGTTGTTGACAGGAGAAACACAATGCCGCAATTAAAAGCTAAATCGCTGGAAATGAGGACACCCCAAGCAACTAAAACCGCCGTTCTGGTAATCGGAGGCGCAGAAGACAAAGTTCACGGACGCGAAATCCTGAGAACTTTTTTTGGCAGGTCTGGTGCAAATAAAGCCTATATTACAATTATTCCATCTGCCTCCCGCGAGCCTGCGATCATCGGTGGTCGTTACATTCGCATTTTTGAAGAAATGGGTGCTGAAAAGGTCGAGATTTTAGACATCCGGGAACGGGAGCAGTGCGAATCCCCCCAAGTGAGAGCATCCCTCGAAGCCTGTAGTGGTGTATTTCTCACCGGAGGAGACCAACTGCGTCTGTGTGGTGTATTATCTGATACGCCAGTGATGGATATTATCCGGCAGCGAGTCAGAGGCGGACAACTTACCCTGGCAGGCACAAGTGCCGGAGCGGCGGTGATGGGGCATCACATGATTGCTGGTGGCGGTAGTGGCGAAACGCCCAACCGTTCCCTAGTGGACATGGCGACAGGTTTGGGGTTAATCCCTGAAGTGATTGTTGACCAACATTTCCACAATCGCAATCGCATGGGTCGTCTGATTAGTGCGATCGCAGCTCACCCCGATCGCTTAGGCATTGGCATTGATGAAGATACTTGTGCTGTATTTGAGCGCGACGGTTGGCTGCAAGTTTTAGGCAAAGGCAGTGTCACCATTGTCGATCCTACCGAACTCACACACACCAACGAACCCCACGTTGGCGCAACCGAACCTTTAACCGTGCATAACTTACGTCTGCATATCCTCAGCTATGGCGATCGCTTTCACCTGTACCAAAGGACTGTATTGCCTGCCGTACATCGCATCTCCAGCTGACCGAATAGAGTAACTGAGGTTAGACTGAATTGACCATTTATTAATTTCCTGATGTAGAAAAATCAGAGGAATACTATGTAAATAGAAAAAACTGTTCACCATGAACAGTTTAGCGGTCAATTCCAGTTAGAAACTAGAATTTTGGTTCCGAATCTCCATCTACCTATTCCCATGAGAATCCTCAAGATCCAGACCTTACGCGGCCCAAACTACTGGAGCATTCGACGCCACAAACTAATCGTCATGCGCCTCGATTTAGAAAACCTTGCCGAGACGCAATCAAGTGAAATCCCCGGATTTTATGAAGGATTGGTAGAGGCGCTGCCGAGTCTGGAGGGTCATTATTGCTCGCCTGGCTGTCATGGTGGTTTTTTGATGAGAGTGCGAGAAGGCACCATGATGGGTCATATCGTGGAACACGTAGCCTTAGAACTCCAAGAATTAGCGGGGATGCACGTCGGTTTTGGTCGTACCCGTGAAACTGCCACCCCCGGAGTTTATCAGGTAGTCATCGAGTATTTAAACGAGGAAGCCGGACGCTATGCTGGACGAGCAGCTGTAAGGTTGTGCCAAAGCATCGTAGATCGCGGTCGTTACCCCAAGGCAGAGCTAGAGCAAGACATACAAGACCTGAAAGATTTATGGCGTGATGCTTCCCTTGGCCCTTCCACAGAAGCAATAATCAAAGAAGCAGAAAAACGCGGTATCCCTTGGATGCAGCTAGGCGCACGCTTTTTGATTCAACTCGGCTATGGCGTGAATCACAAGCGGATGCAGGCCACAATGTCCGATAAAACAGGCATTTTAGGCGTAGAACTAGCTTGCGACAAAGAAGCCACCAAGCGCATTTTAGCGGCGGCTGGTGTGCCAGTACCCAAGGGTACAGTGATTAATTTCCTCGATGACTTAGAAGAAGCCATAGAATACGTTGGTGGTTATCCGATTGTGATTAAGCCCC
>DATNQL010000112.1:0-1753 GCA_036704025.1 Stenomitos sp. | reverse complement strand
CTGTTAAATAATACAGAAGTCGAAACACCTACTGTTATCCCGTCAGAAGTTGTGTTAAGAGATTTTTTGAAAACTTTTTCACGACGGCTGATTATTTTAGGTATCGAGCCTAAAACTCCTGAAAGGCTCCTCAACGTTCATCTCAAATATGACTGGACAGATTGCTCATCTAAGGGAACAGCAGCAAAAATCAAAGAATACATCAAACACAACCAAGGGAAGAACACAAGCCTGAAATTCAAACGTCATAGATACAGTAATTTTGATTTATTTGCTGGAGAGGTTTTTCGCCCAGGCAGTAGAGCGCAACGAACAATGGCACGACAACATAGGTCATACAACAATCATTGGGAGTTTGCGTGTAATGGTGTTGTGATTCACATCACGCCTACAGATTCTTATCGTGAGTATCGAGAACAAGTTCAAGTAAAAAAGCTGGCTGGGGTCAATTTTCGTGCAATTACTGAAGAGGCATTGATTGAGGCTAAGAAAAACAGTAATTACGAATGTTCTGTGCTGTCTTGCTTCACAAACGATCCAATCCCACTACTTTGGATCAACTTGTAAGTTGCCCGCAGAAGCAAAAATACTTGTTTGTCCGTAGTTAAGCTAACAGTGCCCACCTCACATGTTGCAGTCGCTCGCACTTTCTTCCCCTATCCCTACTCCTCATCCTCGCCTGACTCATACATGTAGAACATGACAAACTCCTCAGCAGCAGCCGGATCGAGTTTCTGAAGTCCTTGCCGAATCTCAAATGCTGCCTCAGCCGATGGATCTCTACTCTCGCTTACCCAACGACTTACATTCGTGGGGTTGATTCCCATTGCGATCGCCAATTGGTTTTGGCTAATGCCGTAAGTTTTCAACACCTGTCTGAGTGCCTTGCCTGCTTTTCCCATGCCTCAGTATGTTGCCGTTGAGCGATTGCCCCATTAATTCCCCTCTTGAGGAGGGTTCTTCTCCATAGCTGCAACCAGTTCATCAAGACTGCATTGAAGAATTTCCATCAGACGCCTAGTTTGAGTAAAGCTTAGCCGTGGTTCATCTTCTCCTGTTGAAGATTGCTTTCCCGTTGCAGCAATCAGTTCATTAAGAGAGCATTGCAACCCATCCACCAGCTTTTTAGTCTGAATCAAGGTCAAATATGGCTCATGTTCTCCTCTCTCCCAAGCACTAACAGTCTTCACCGTCACGTCAAGAATATCAGCTAGCTTTCGCTGTGTTAGATTAGCACGCTGTCTTAGCTGTGCCAGCGTCAATTGCTCATACTTATTTTTTGATTGCTCATCTTTATTTTTTATCATATTATAGATACGTGTACACGATACGTGTATACAGCCCATTTACCACAGACACTCTAAAGAAGCAGGCTGCTCAGAAAACCATTGTCTGAGTCGTCACCTGTCTGATTGTTGTTTGACCCGAACAAAAAAAGCAATTGCCTAGAGCGCCAAGCGCTTGCTGGGCAATCGCTGTAGTATCCACTAATAGAATACCAATGAAAAAATCCAAAGCGACGGAAGCACTTCGAGTCGCCACAGACATTGCTGCCATCAAAGCAGCACTCCACAAACGTGGCTACCGACTTCGCAAACAACCCAAACAGCCCGTCTGGAAAGTCATCATCACCCCCGAACTCTTCTACAAACTCACCTACCAACCCGATCCCATCAGCGCCTGGGTACTTCACCCGCAAGACAACGACACCCGACGCCACACACTTGAAACCATCATTCAAAACACCCTAAAA
>DATNQL010000111.1:0-11860 GCA_036704025.1 Stenomitos sp. | reverse complement strand
ATGCATGAGGTTTTTTCCTGTTGGACTTCAATGAGAAATGCTTTGCAAAACTTCATTCAATCGGGTAGCTCACAACTGTTGTGTCAACCCTCAAGGTCATGCTAACCCCCAATTGCGATTACTGGACCGACGCTCTAGGAGGGAGGTAAATTAGGGACTCAACTGATATGTTTTACGTTCTACTCCCCGTGGGTTTACACCCGCATCACCCATGTCATTAACGACGAACCTCCTCCACCAATTAACCCAGTCACAGGCAATTGAACGACAACCTCTCATGGTTTCTCCCCACACACCTGTAACTGAAGCCATTCACCAAATGCACCAGCGCCGTACCAGTTGTGTCTTGGTTGTAGACACAGGCAAGCTTGTGGGTATCATGACCGAACGGGATGTCGTGAACATGACGGCTTTGGGTATAACCCTCGAAGAAGTCGCTACTGAACAAGTCATGACCCAAAATCCCATTACTCTGTCTACCCAAGACGAGCAAGGTATTTTTGGAGTCCTCTACCTCCTACGCCAGCATCAAATTCGTCACCTGCCAGTTGTCGATGAATCAGGCCAAGTTTTTGGCATACTCACACCCAGCAAAATTCGAGAAGTCCTCAAACCGGGTGACTTACTCAAATTCAAACTCGTGGCGCAGGTGATGACGACTCAAGTGGTACAAAATTCCCCAACCGCTTCCCTCATGCAAATTACGCAGCAAATGGCGATGCATCATAAAAGCTGCGTTGTACTGACACAAACTCGAAACACAGGAGAGGTCATACCTGTCGGTATTCTCACCGAACGGGACATTGTTAAGTTTCGCATACAAGGATTGGATTTATCTGCAACCCTAGCGCAGGAGGTGATGAGTCACCCTTTATTACCCGTTAAAACGAATGATTCCTTGTGGGTTGCGAATGAATTAATGAAAGGGCATAGCATTCGCCGCCTAGTGGTGGTAGACGATGCTGGGCGATTGGCAGGCATTATCACTCAAACCACAATCCTAGAAGCCTTAGACCCCATCGAAATGTACACCACTCTGGAAATGGTGCGGCGGCAAGCAGGGGAGCAGGTTATGCAACTCACCCAGGTTAATCAGCAATTACAGGCGGAAATCGCTCAACTCCGACAGCAACTTCAGACTGGCAACGCCGTACAAGGGCAACAGCAAAATCCTCAAGAAGCAGCCACGCAAACCCTAGCCAATCAAGCGAAAAGAACCTTTTTAGCGAATATGAGCCATGAACTGAGAACACCACTCCATGCAATTTTGGGCTTTACTCGACTCTTAGAACATTCTCCTACCCTATCCCCAAAGGAGCAGGAGTATCTAGGTATCATCAGACATTCCGGTGAACATCTCTTGAGATTAATTAATCACCTTTTGGAACTCGCTAAGAACCCAGCCGACGAAACCATCGATGGGCAAAGTAGTTTTGATTTGTCTCTCCTCAAGGTGGAGGAACCCGCTTCAATTTCAATTGAGGCTCTCGATTGGGTTGGCTTACCTGCTGATTGGTTAGCATCTCTACAACAAGCCACGATTCAGGGAGATTTGGAGCGGATGCTGCTACTCATCGAACAACTTCGTGAGGACGATGAAGAGTTAGCCGACGCTCTAGCCTCTCTTGCTCAAAATCTACGGTTTAAGGAATTATTAGCTTGGATTGAATCAAGCTTGATATAAGCTTTACATCAGCTCAGGCCAAGCTTGTGTATATTTGTAAAGTAATCATTTAAAAGTCCAATGATAATAAACAAAGTGTTGACTCAAGGGGTATTTACCGTATGACGTTTGAGCTTTAATTGGCGCTCAGCGTTAGCTCTTTGTGAGCTGTTCTGCTGTTTTCATGCCCGAAGAACTGTACGCCGCAGCACTGCGCCATGATTCGGAAATCCGCAATCGCAAAAAGCTGTGCTGATTAGATGAATAAACCTCTTAAAAATGAGCCAAGAAACAAAAATTTTTTCCCACGCCAGCATCTTAGCCGTTGATGATACTCCCGCCAACTTACAACTGTTGAGCGAGATGTTGTCCCAGCAAGGGTATAAGGTGAGAATTATACCAGATAGTTCCTTGGTTCTCAAGTCGGTTTTATCTCATCCCCCAGACTTGATTTTGTTAGATATCCTCATGCCAAACCTGGATGGTTATGAAGTCTGCCAAGCCTTAAAAGCCCATCCCATGGCGCAGGATATTCCCGTTATTTTTCTGAGTGCCTTAAGTGAAGGATTCGATAAAGTTAAAGCCTTTGCTGTAGGGGGAGTAGACTATATTACTAAACCTTTTTTGGCAGAAGAAGTTATTGCAAGAGTCGAAAATCACTTGCGGATTAAAGCCCAAGAAAAGCAACTTGAAGCCAAAACAAAGCAACTCGAATTAACGCTAACAGACTTGCAATACACTCAAGCTCAACTCATCCAAACTGAAAAAATGCTGAGCTTAGGGCGAATGGTAGCAGGGGTTGCCCATGAAATCAATAATCCCGTCAGCTTTATTTATGGCAATCTTACCTATACCCGCCAATACTTCCGAGACTTGATGCGTTTTATTAAACTCTATCAGCAAACGTTCCCTCATCCCACCCCAGAAATTCAGCAATTAGCTGAAGAAATCGATTTAGATTTTTTAGAAGAAGATTGGTTTAAGTTGACGAATTCCATGCAATTCGGTGTAGAACGGATTCAGAAAATCGTGCAATCCTTAAAGAGCTTCTCTCATCTTGATGAAGCTGAACTGAAAGCCGTAGATATTCACGAAAGCATTAATCATACTTTAACGCTATTGCAGCATAGGCTGGACGCTGGGGAAAACAGAGGTGAAATTCAAGTGATTAAAGATTATGGACAGCTCCCGAAAATTAGCTGCTATCCGAGTCAATTAAATCAGGTATTTTTGCATCTCATTTCTAATGCGATTGATGCTTTAGAACAGGTGTCAACAGAGACACCGATAATTACAATTTACACCGAACTTAAGAATGAAAATCAAGATTCAGCACAAGCTGTGATTAAAATTACTGATAATGGCGTAGGGATGAAGCAAGGGGTAGCTGATAAAATCTTTGATCCATTCTTTACGACCAAGCCTGTAGGAAGTGGTACAGGATTGGGATTATCCATTAGCCATAAAATTGTAGTAGAAAAACACAAGGGTAAAATTCGTTGTGTTTCTGCTCCTGGGCAAGGAACAGAGTTGATTGTGGAAATTCCGACGACCATCGAACGCTCACGGGTGTGTGCCAATGAAATCAACAATACGGGTTCTATTCCTCCAAGGCTATGAACCGAGTTGATTGTAGAGATTCCAGTCAACCTAGCCCGAATGGCACTAACTTAAGCGAGTTCCTGTGGAAATTGCCCCCTCGCATCCTCCAATTTTGGGGGACTTTGAACTCTGACTTCCCCAAAATCGGGGGTTGGGGGGCGGATTGGCTCGTGATTTCAGGAATATTCGAGTTAAGTTGCAGTTTCCCTGACAGGGCTTAGGCAATGCTAGGATGGCATTTGCCGAATCTGGTGAGGTACTGATGGCAGAAACACTTTTCTTTAACGCCCTACGCGCCGCCATTGATGAAGAAATGGCACGCGATGAAGCTGTATTTGTGCTCGGTGAAGATGTAGGTCACTATGGTGGTTCCTATAAAGTCACTAAAGATCTGTATAAAAAATACGGTGATCTGAGGGTTCTCGATACCCCTATTGCAGAAAACAGCTTCACCGGTCTGGCCGTCGGTGCAGCCATGACGGGTTTACGACCCATTATTGAAGGCATGAATATGGGCTTTTTGCTCCTCGCCTTCAACCAAATTTCCAATAACGCTGGGATGTTGCGTTATACGTCCGGTGGGAACTTCAAAATTCCCATGGTGATTCGTGGTCCCGGTGGGGTTGGGCGTCAGTTGGGGGCGGAACACTCTCAGCGACTAGAAGCTTATTTTCAGGCCGTGCCCGGTTTAAAAATTGTCGCCTGCTCTACCCCTTACAATGCCAAAGGATTGCTTAAATCTGCAATCCGGGACGACAATCCCGTTTTGTTCTTTGAACATGTCCTACTTTACAACTTAAAAGAGGATCTACCCGACGAAGAATACTTGGTTCCTCTCGATAAAGCAGAGGTCGTCCGCCAGGGGAAAGATGTAACGATTCTCACCTACTCCCGAATGCGTCACCACGTCATGCAAGCCGTGAAGCCGCTAGAAAAAGAAGGGTTTGATCCAGAGGTGATTGACCTAATTTCCTTGAAGCCGTTAGATTTTGACACCATCGGGGCTTCCATTCGCAAAACCCACCGGGTGATTGTGGTGGAAGAATGCATGAAAACTGGGGGTATTGGAGCAGAATTAATCGCGTCGATCAATGATCGATTGTTTGATGAACTCGATGCGCCAGTACTGCGGCTGTCGTCTCAGGATATCCCAACCCCTTACAACGGTATTCTGGAAAACCTAACGATTGTGCAACCCCAGCAAATTGTGGAAGCTGTACAAAAGATGGTGGCATTGCGGGTTTAAGGTGAGAAGATAGTAGGTTAACAGGTTGCAGGTTGCCAGTTAGGATATCAACTTTAACCTTCAACTTTCAACTTTCTAACCTACCTTACCTTTCGGAGTAGGGTTTCGCCTCCGGAGTCAAACGTTCAACCGAGCAACTTTTCACCCTCTGGCTGGTGAAAGTGAAAACTTTCCTCCCTTGCCACCGAGTAACGACATCACCGAACAGACTTGGTCGTTGCTAAAAAGGATTATCATATCACTTGTTGCGGCGGTTCGTAGTGATGCAAAAACAGCGTTGGATATTAGCCTTGATTTTAGCCCTGGTGATTGGGGCGATCTGGGTGCTTGTGCAGGTGAAAATTCCCTTAGGATTAGACTTGCGGGGGGGTGCACAGTTGACCATTCAGGTCAAGCCCACAAAAGAAATTAAACAAATTACATCGAGGCAACTAGAAGACGTTCTCAGTGTGATTGAAAATCGGGTGAACGCACTTGGGGTTTCAGAACCCCTGGTACAACCCGTGTATCCCGATCAAATCTTGGTGCAGCTACCTGGGGTGAATGACCCGCAACAGGCAGAACGGGTGCTGGGTGGCACAGCACAATTGGAATTTCGCAAGCAGAAACCAGGAGCTGACTATTATCAGTTAATGGCGGAAATGCAGGCACGAGACGCCTTGGTACAGCAGCAGACTCAGTTGAGTAAAACAGGGGATGAAAAAGCGATCGCGGAGAATACAGCCGCTCTAGATCGCAGCAATCAAGCGATCGCACAATTGTTTGAATCTACCGGCCTGACCGGTAAAAATCTCAGAGATGCTCTTCCCGAACCCACTCAAACCGGTGATAACTGGAAAGTCGCCATCCGCTTTGATGCTGACGGAGCCGAGAAATTTGCTCAACTCACCAAAGAATTGGCGGGAACGGGTCGTAGTATCGGTATTTTTCTGGATCAGGCTCTGATTAGCGCCCCCACCGTTGGACCCGAATATGCCCAAGCGGGTATCACGGGCGGCGGTGCGGAGATTAGCGGTCGCTATACAGCGCAATCAGCCAACGAATTTGCTGTGCAACTCCGGGGGGGAGCCTTACCTGTACCCGTGGAAATTGTAGAGAACCGCACAGTGGGTGCAACCTTAGGGCGAGACAGTATCCAAAGCAGTATCTATGCCGGGATTGGCGGTCTGGTTTTAGTATTGGTGTTTATGGGTGTCTACTACCGCCTACCCGGTTTAATTGCTGATGTTTCTTTAATCATCTACGCCCTGCTGACGATGGCGGTTTTTGCTCTGTTGGGTGTGACCTTAACGCTGCCGGGAATTGCTGGTTTTATTCTCAGTATTGGTATGGCGGTTGATGCGAATGTACTGATTTTTGAACGCACGCGAGAAGAAATAAGAGCCGGGAAAACTTTGTATCGCTCTGTCGAATCGGGATTTTACCGGGCATTCTCTAGCATTTTGGATGGTAACGTGACCACCGTCATTGCTTGTGCCGCCCTATTTTGGCTAGGGTCGGGGTTAGTGAAGGGTTTTGCCCTCACACTGGGTTTGGGAGTCGTGGTGAGTATGTTTACGGCGATTACCTGTAGCCGCACGTTCATGCTGCTGCTGGTTCTGGGATTTCCAGGGTTGCGCCAAAAGCCTGAACTCTTTGTGCCCAACCCACCAGTATCAGTGAACTCATAGGCGGAGGGGTGACCATGAAACTTAATGTCATTAAACAGCGATCGCTTTGGTGGGCCGTCTCCATGAGCATTATCCTGGCTGGCATCATCAGTATGGTGATTTCCACAGCCACCTTAGGGTCGCCGTTACGCTTAGGTCTGGATTTTGTCGGCGGTACGCGGCTGCAATTTGAGCTAGATTGCTCAAAACCGGGTAACTGCGACAAACCCATCGACCTCTCTGCCGTTCGGAACGTAATGGATCAGCAGGGATTAGCCAATAGCAGCATCCAAGTTTTAGGTGAAAAACAACAAGCATTGACGATTCGGACAAAGACCTTAGATCCGAGCCAACGCGTCAAACTCAAAGATGTTTTAAGCGAAAAAATAGGCGCTTTTGACCCTAAAGCCGTTCAAATTGATACCGTAGGCCCGACTCTAGGTCAGCGGCTATTTACCTCTGGGATGCTCGCGATTCTTCTTTCTTTCGCCGGTATCCTGATCTATTTAACCTTTCGGTTCCAGTTCGACTATGCTTTCTTTGCCTTCGTTGCTTTATTCCACGATGTCTTAATCACAGCGGGCATCTTCTCGATCTTGGGTTTGGTGTTAGGTGTGGAAATTGATAGCCTTTTTGTCGTTGCCATCCTGACCATTATTGGCTTCTCCGTCAACGATACGGTGGTCATTTACGACCGGGTGCGGGAGGTCCTCAAGGAGAATCCAGAGATGCACATTGACCAAGTGGTGGATGATGCCGTGAATCAAACCCTCAGTCGATCCATTAATACCACCTTAACCACGCTGCTGACGTTGGTTTCGATCTTCCTCTTTGGAGGAGAAACGCTCAAGTATTTTGCCTTGGCGCTGATTGTGGGCTTTATCGCAGGTGCTTATTCCAGTATTTTTATTGCCAGTTCGCTGCTAGCTTGGTGGCGAAATCGCAGGCTCAAAGCCGCCTAATTGGCAATGAACAAGTTCCGGCAACGTCGAGAGCAGAGGGAGGCTTTCAGCTCACAATAGACATCTGGAGGAGATTAAGCTTCAGCGACGGTGAAAGATTGCAGGTTAATGATCAAAGATGTCTATTGAACAGAGCAACCATGGAGCAGCCAGACGTCCAGATGCCTCGAATATCTAGAAGAGAACCTTCAAACCTTGACCCTAGCCTCAAAATACCGATCATGCGGTTACATCGGCTGACGGTTTATGGTCGCTGGTTTGTTGTCAGCTTGTTTTGGGTGACGCTGGCTCCCTGGTGTTTGTGGGGCTGGCGCTACGAGATTTCTCTGATGCGATCGTATTTTACGTGGTCAGCGGTGCGATATGGCATCCTCTTCAATCCTTGGCCTGCCCTGGGTTTAGGTTTGTGTGTTTCGATGACTGCGGCTGTTTTAGTTTGGCAGAGTCGTAACATTTTATTCGGACTCCCACACCAAGAACAACAGCACCTAGGGCAACAGGTACGTCGCATTGCTCAACAAGGAGCGAGCCACCCCTTGTGGAAGTGGGTGTTTAAAGGGGATTCAAGCCTACATGACTCATAGGGTTGAAGGTGAGTTATTTCCTCCGTCGAGAAAAGTGCTTTTGCACCTTCAACCTATATCGAGTTTTTCAGTGGCATACCCGACCCTACTCGGTAAAGGCACTGATGAGCATTATGCACATTGAGACAGACTGCCAGACAAAGCGACCTGACGAACGGGAAGGGAAATCACGAATTCCGCTCCCTTTCCAGGTTCAGAGATACATGTTAATTGACCACCATGATGGTCTACGACAATTTGATAACTAATCGATAAACCCAAACCCGTACCTTTCCCAGGTGGTTTTGTCGTAAAAAATGGCTCAAACAGTCGGCAGCTAATATCCTCACTCATCCCAGGGCCGTTGTCAGAAATCCGAATCACAGCATGAGGAATTTTCTCTGAAGTCTGTCCTTCAATTAATGCGGTCTTCATGTCCTGAACGCCAGTGGTAATCGTGATTTGGTAATTGGTTTGGCGTGGATTAGCGGATGCCTGCAACACATCAATCGCATTCGTAATCAAATGCATAAACACCTGATTTATTTGCCCTGCAAAGCATTCCACGAAAGGTAATGTGCCATACTCTTTGTTCACCGTGATCTCTGGATACTCTTCCGAGGCTTTCAATCGGTGTCGCAAAATCATCAGGGTGCTATCTAGACCTTCATGAAGGTCTACCGGCTTCATTTCGGTTTGCTCTGTCCTCAAGAAATTCTGGAGAGATAAAACAAGTTGGCGAAGACGGGTAGCCCCCACTTTCATGGAGGAGAGCAGTTTTGGCATATCAGCCATCAAGAAATTCAGGTCGATAGCTTCCAGTTCCGTCTCAATCGCTGGAGCTGGCTGGGGATAGTGCTGGAAATAAAGTTCCACCAAGCGCATCAAGTCGTTGATGTAGCAACTGGCATAATCCAGATTGCCGTAAATAAAACCAACTGGGTTGTTGATTTCATGGGCAATACCCGCAATCACCTGACCCAGCGTTGTCATTTTTTCGGTGTGAATGAGTTGAGCTTGAGTCCGCTGGAGTTTGCCTAACAGAGAGGTTACGTGTTGTTTCTCTGCCTCTAGTTGCTGAGCTTGCTGTTTCAATCGTGCCTTCGATTGCCGTAAAGCCAACTCTGTGCGCTCATGCTCTGCAATCTCTTGTTTGAGAAGTTCATTCGCCTGGGTTAATTGTGCGGTTCGTTGTACAACTCGTTTTTCTAACTCATCGTGTGCTTTTTGTAGCTCTTCTTGAGCCAGCTTGCGCTCGGTAATATCGCGTGTTACTCGAACAAAGCCCGTGAGTCGTCCGTCTTCATCCCGTAAGGCGGTAATCACAACATTGGCCCAAAACTTTGACCCATCCTTGCGGATTCGCCACCCTTCATCCTCAAAACGACCTTGCAGCGCCGCTATGTCTAACCCGTGCAAGGGTTTACCCAGTTCAATATCTTCCTCGGTATAAAAACAGGAGATATGCTTACCGAGAATCTCTGAAGCTTGATATTGTTGGATGCGTTCGGCACCGATATTCCAGCTCACAATGCGACCTGCTGGGTTCAGCATGATAATCGCATAGTCTTTGACCCCCTCAACGAGCAAGCGGAAATGTTCTTCGCTTTCGTGTTGTGCCGCTTCTGCCCGTTTACATTCAGTGTTATCACGAGCTACCGCATAAATTAATTGCTCGTTTTGGCAGGCTGTCACATTCCACAACAGCCATTTGTATGAACCGTCTTGGCAACGGTAGCGATTTTCAAACTGTACCGTCCCTGCTTCTGTAGTAAGGTCTTGCAAGCGTTCCAGCGTTGCTGGCTGGTCTTCTGGATGAATCAACTCAATCCATCGTTGGCTCAAGAATTCTTCAGGGGTATAACCCAAAGTTTTCTCACAGATTGAGTTGAGTTGCTTGAAATAGCCGTCAAACCCCACGATGAAAAACATATCCAACGTGAGAGTGAACAGTTTATCCAGAGAGCCACAAACGAAAGGCTTCGGCTCTGCTTCCCTGCCGTTACTCTTGGTACATAGGGTTAGTGCAGTTTGGGTTGCCATTGCTTACTCACATGATTAATTACACTCAACTCCTCCCTGATTTGCCGAGAGCGATTAAGCTGCATCGAGAGCAGTGGTCTATCGCCTGCCCTACATTGCCTACTCGCTATACGGTTGCAAAACGCTCGCACAGCGATTTGCTAGATTTTACGCCCTTGCTCCTGAAGCATGGGTTGAGAGGTCAGCAGATACACCCAAAGTAATGAAACTTTCAAATCTTTATCACTAGTTTAAAGCCTAGAACTAGCTTTTCCGATAAATTAATAGTAATACACATTCCTTAAATCATAGTTTAACATTGCTTAAATCATTGGAAATTTCTATACCTATAACGTGATTCCGCATTTTTTTTCTTGTTAAGAATGGGTTTTCCCAGCTACTGTTTTTCTTTATTCACTAAATAAATTTCTAGGGCTAAAATTGCTGTCCTTTAATCCCCTTATTGATCACAGGCGATTGAATCAACTGAAGCGTTCCTGTAAGTGATCGCGGTAGAAATTAACACACCGTAATTTTACATGAGTAATCACTCTCCTTGTTCTGTAAGACACTTAAGCAATTAACCAAGGTAACCAGATCGCTAAACTAAGCAAGCTCATCAATAAAACAGGAAGGGAAACCATAAAAGCGATGCGAATATATTGATTCCAGGCTATCGGTCGTCCTTTACGGGCTAGAATATTTAGCCAGAGAAGGGTTGATAGGCTGCCAATCGGTGTAATTTTGGCTCCCAAATCACAACCGATCACATTGGCGTACACCATCACTTCTCGAACGGATGGCTCGATCCCAAAGACATCTTGAATGGCTAGAGAATTAATCAGTACAGCGGGCAAATTGTTGATCACACCCGATAGCAAAGTTGCCCACAAACCGGTACCCATCGCGACTTGAGTGAGTCCCCAACCGGATAACTGCTGCAACCACTGACTCAGCAGAGGAATCAACTCTGTATTACGCCAACTGAAAGCAAGAATTGACATCCCCAGAGTGAACCCTATCACTGACCAGGGAACTTCAGACCCAACCTTCCTAAAAGCCATGAGGGCGGTATGTTCCTGATGGAACCAACGTCCGGAGATGGCTAGCATCACTAAAGCACCGCTCATGGCAATCGCAGAAACAGGGATGCCCAGGGGTTGAGCCACGCAGCAGCCAATCAGGAGTGAACCAAGGACAGCAACGCTCCACTGGCAAACGACAGGGTCACGAATAACGCTATCTGGTGGGGGCATACGGTCAAGGTTGTAAGTAAAAGGGATATAACGATCAAAGTAGAACCAAATGACGCCGATGCCGGTAGCCATTGCAACAAAATTCATCGGTATCATCACTAAGAGGTAGCGAAACCAGGAAATATTAAAAGAGTCGGTGCCAATCAGATTGACCATATTACTAATCGGTAAGGGCAAACTCGCTACGTCAGCCATAAAACCTGTAGCGAAGACTAAGGCAAACGTAGCTTTAGAGCTAAAACCCATGAGTAGCAGCATGTCCATCAGGGTAGGCGTCCAAATTAAGGCCGTCCCGTAGTTGCTCAAGCTAGCGGCGAATAAGGCTCCCAACAAGATTAAGAAAACAAAAAAGAGACCTGCGCGCCCCAATCCGGCGTGAGCTAGCCACAGGATCAACCCGTGAAAAAAACCTGCTGCATCAAGAATATGGGCAATGATGATGAGAGCGATCGCCGTTAATGTAGCATTCCATACCATTCCCCAAACTGTCGCCACGTCCTGCAAAGTCACGACACCCATAGCTAAGGCAAGCATCGCTCCACCTAAAGCACTTAATCCCATACTGAGTCCTCGTGGCTGCCAGATCACGAAGAGGAGAGTGAGAAGAAAAATTGCAATTTGCAATGTGTCAGCTCCGCTTCAGGTCATCGGGATTTTACAAGACTTTTTGATTGCGGTGAAATTAAAATTAAATAAAATTTTTAGAAATTCAGCACTTTTGATAGAGCCACCTTGGTTATTGATGGGAATTATTTATTTTTATTACTTCTTCATTCTTTTAGGAAATCTTCATTAGAATTTGTTAACTGAAAGGATAAATAATCAAAAAAGAGGAGAAAGCAGGTGCCAATTCATAGCCGAGCGAAAATTGGTAAAAGTGGCTCGGCGAATCTTACC
>DATNQL010000110.1:0-8014 GCA_036704025.1 Stenomitos sp. | reverse complement strand
CCGATCCCACACGTTCGCAGATTCGCGACGCTGTAATGTGGTTGTCATGTTTTTATGATGGCTTAATAATTTTTCAAGGTTCAGCGGGCGGTTTTGTGTTCGCCCATATTTAACTTAACCTATCTGTTGAGTTTTGTAAAGATAGTTTGAGTAAATACTCTAATATTTATAAATTTTGATGTAAAAATTCGGCTGAAAATCCTTTACTGAAAGGCTTACGAGTTTTATCCCCAGTCAAATTTCACTAGGCGGAGGGTCAAAACCTTGTGCGGGATGGAGAATCATCACAGATAAATCGCACAGATTGGGAAAATCAACCTGCGTTTGTCTTAAGGTTTCTTGCGTATCCTTTAAGAATTGAGGAGCAGTGGGATACACAAGGTTAAATTCTTCAAAAGCTTAGTTATCACAAAAAAAAACACTCACTTACCTTTTGGGTGTTTTTTAACCCCATGACGAAAGACCAATTGTTCCTTGAAAAAACCCGGACTTGGGGGACGTTGCCCCCCAAACCCCCTCTTCACTAAAGCTCCGGTGGGGGACGAAGTGCCTCCCCCACGCCCCCTGCACAAGGGTTGATTGGTGTGATGACTTTTCTTAAAATCAGTGCCATTCGGCTTAAAATTCCGGAGAAGGGTAGCAAAATTCAAGCTTTGAAACAATTTCTGCCATGTCTAAGGATAAAAATTGATCGATTGCCATGTACAACCAGTAGACAGTTATCTTCGGATCGATACCAATTTTTTGAAACCCTAAAGCCTGGGCTAGTCCTTCATATTTAGGATGGATTAAGAGCGCATAGAAATCACAAATATTGGGAAAATCAGCTTGCATTTGCCCTAAAGTATGCTGCACATCTTCTAAGAAGCAACGTACATTTTGCCAATTCTTATAGGGGGCATCAATCATCCAGCTACGCACCATAATAGATATACAGTCATCCTTTTGCGGAATCGCCATTTTAACCGGGTCGATATCCGAGGCGGAACTTAAATGGAGACTTCTTCCGGGAGGGAGAGAAAATTTTTCCTCGGATTCCGGCGCGACGGGATAAAGCACGTAAAATCCGACGGGATGAGAGGTGTCACGACGACGTAGCACGCGCATTCCCGTTGGATATTGTAATGCCCAAGAGCGTAGTAACTTTTTAATTTTGTGGGGCACCGTTGCTGTTGTGTTGTTCATCCAGTTGTAGTTGTGAGCGAGAAAACTCGCCACTGGAACGGCATCGGTTCGAGGGTTAAACTCATCGAGTACAAATTCGATGGGATTCTCTGACTCCGAGGATTCAGTCAGCCTGGGTACAGTACAAATCTGTAAACAAATCGTATTGCCATCAAAATCTTTTTCAATTAACCCAAGCGCAGCTAGAATATCAATCATCATGCCTGCCGCACGATCGCTGCCTCGGTCTTTGCCACCATAAAACAATTCTGCGGCTTCGCGATGGGTGCAAGCCACAAAACCTTGTGGAAGTTGCAATTGAGTCAAGGGTTCTCTCAAATAAGAGCCTAATTCTTGTTTCTGCTTGAGTAGCAGATAAGTCCACAACCGTACAAAACATTCAGCTCGACGACGTGTTAAACCTACTCGTCGGGGATTTAGGAGCATTGAAATGTAATTACGTTGTTGCTCAATCGGAAACCACTGATCAATCAATTCTGGATTCATATCCCGTAGGTTGTTGAACGAATAGAGCCTTTGGTCGAGTCAATGAGTGTTCCGTAGCTATAGTACTGATCGTTTTTTATTGACAAGAATATGCAATCCATTTCGCCTAAAAACACATTCAGTGTTCTAGAACGAAACTTCATCATCGTTGAAACAGTCACTACGGATACTCATTGCCTCCAATCACCGGAGCAATCTAGATCAACACCCTGAAATCGTATGATTTCGTATTTTATTAGTAAAAGCTTTAAATCGCTGAAAAACTTCACCCTACTTCAGGTTCATTCAGCTTTCCTCTATTTCTACAACAGAATTCGCTAAGTTTGGGAAATCTCCGACTCACTCCTTGTAGCTACACCCAACCAAAACGCAAAATGACCTTAACCCTCAACTGAGAAGAGTCTCCCATCGCTTGACTCCTCAGTTGTGACTTTCAAGGAGATTCACGATGTCCATGTTGGCACCTAAACTAAACCGTCAGCGAAAAACCGTTGAAAGACTGAATTCTTCTGACAAACAGCTCAAAGCGTCTCATACTCAACATTTAAAACACTCTGATTTGCTGCAAGCGATTATTGAAGGCTTTATGGATGGTGTCTTAATTTTGACCGAGCAAGGAGAGTTGATTCACTCAAATAAGCGTGCGCGTCGCCTTTGCCAGCAATTTTCCTCAGACCAATTACAAGCCAATTTAGTCCCTCTACCCATTTGGCGCATTTGCGAATCGTTGCGCGATAGCCGTGAGCTATTTCCCGCACAAACCATGATTATTGAGGCGGAAATAAACACGAAGAATGCAGAGGTTTTGCGCGTTAGGGTTCGATGGCTACAGTTCGATCAAAGTGATGCTTCTAACTTGTTAGTAACCATTGAGAACAGAAGTCAGTCTACTAACAATACAGCGCTCACAGAGGCACAACAATATAATTTGACTCCCCGTGAGTCTGAAGTTTGGTCACTCCGTCGGGCTAAGTGCTCTTATAAAGAAATCGCTACCAAATTGTATATTACGACCAACACCGTTAAGAAACACCTGAAAAACGTTTACGCTAAACAACAAACCAAGGGTTGGAGCCAGGAAGCACGAGACATCAGTTAGTTTGAGTCAACCTCAACTTCAGCTTTCAACTCTTTGTTTGAACAACTGGAGGATTTTTTAACCCAGCCGTTAGAGTCCTCTAGTGTTGCATTCGCCCATTGAGTCTTGGAGAAGTTTACACAAAACCCGGAACCTTGTTGGATACGTCACACTTCTAAATAAATGACTGTGTGATGATCGAACCCATGCCAGTTTCCCACTCTCGAACCGTTACCTACAGTCCTGCTTACACCCTGGTTCCAACTTACGAGTGCTTTAATCGCTGCACCTACTGCAATTTTCGCACGGACTCAGGGAAAAGCCCTTGGTTGAGCCTTTCTGAGGCAGAAAGTAAGCTGAGACAGCTTCAGACTCAGGGTGTGTGTGAAATTCTCATCCTCAGTGGCGAGGTACATCCCCGCTCATCACGTCGAGCTGAATGGTTCAAACGAATTTATGATCTCGGTAAACTCGCCCTATCCTTGGGATTTCTGCCCCATACCAATGCCGGCCCCTTAAGTTTTGAGGAAATGAAAACCCTCAAATCGGTGAATGTGTCGATGGGGTTAATGCTAGAACAGTTAACGCCCAAGTTACTGCAAACTGTTCACCGTCAGGCTCCCAGTAAGATCCCAGGAGTACGTTTGCAACAGTTGGAATGGGCGGGGGAATTGCGGATTCCGTTTACAACGGGGTTACTTTTGGGGATTGGGGAGACTCAAGAGGATTGGTGGGAGACGTTGGAGGCGATCGCACGCATTCACTATACTTATGGTCATATCCAAGAAGTTATCCTGCAACCCCATAGTCCTGGCAGTCAGCAAAGTTGGGATGCTCCTGGTTTTGATTCCGATCAATTACCAGCGGTGATTGCTCAAGCGAGTGAAATTTTGCCAGGGGATATTACGATTCAAATTCCGCCTAATTTGGTAGGAAATCCACAAGGGGGGCACCCACAAGGGGTGCCCGTACAGGTGTGTTTGGAGGCAGGTGCGAGGGATTTGGGGGGAATTGGGCCAAAAGATGAGGTAAATCCGGATTATCCTCATCCTAGTGCTCAGGAACTTAGGGAAATTTTAGAGTCGGCTGGGTGGGAGTTGGTGCCGAGATTGCCGGTTTATCCTCAATATGACAGTTGGTTGTCACCGAATTTGCGATCGCTGGTTGAGAGGTGGCGGACTCGTGTCATTTAAGCATGACTTACACAACTGTCACATGTGAGCGCCAACCAAAATAAAACTTACGCACTCAGCCAGTTTCACAACGGTAGGATGGGGTTCCCAGCTTCTTGAACAACGCTCAAAACAACCCAATTTCGTTGCAGTGCGTCAGTCCTACCCTCTTCCCAAAAGCAGAGTGTAAACTCCCCATAAAGATTGAAGCCCCAAACCCGAAGAAAAAGGCAAGATTCAGGCGTTGAGTCACTCATCAATGCTATGATCGCGGAGAAATTCATGCATGAACAAAGGGTAATACTATGACGCAAGCACCTGTCTCCCCTGTGGTGCTAGTCATCTTGGACGGCTGGGGCTACCGTGAAGCAACGGATGGCAATGCCATTGCCGCCGCCAAGACACCCGTGATGGATAGCCTCTGGGCAGCTTACCCCCATACTCTAATTCGCACTTCCGGGAAAGCTGTAGGGCTACCAGAGGGTCAAATGGGTAACTCAGAAGTGGGTCACCTAAATATTGGCGCGGGGCGCGTGGTGCCGCAAGAATTGGTTCGTATCTCTGATGCCGTAGAAGATGGTACGTTAAGAGACAATAAAGCACTACTGCAAGTCTGTCAGGACGTTAAAAATCGAGGCGGTAAGCTTCACCTGATAGGCTTGTGTTCGGACGGTGGGGTGCATTCTCACATAGACCATCTGCTTGGATTGCTGGATTTCGCTAAATCCCAAGAACTGTCTAATGTCTGTATCCACGCCATTACCGATGGTCGTGATACCCAGCCGATGGACGGGGTTGAGGCGATTCAAAAAATTGAAGATCATATTCAAAAGCTGGGCGTTGAACGCATCGTCACTATCAGTGGTCGCTACTACGCAATGGATCGAGACCGACGCTGGGATCGCGTTCAGCAGGCTTATCAGGTCATGACCCAGGATGGGATGGGGGATGGTCGCTCGGCAATTGAGGTCTTAAAATCTTCCTACAACTCAGAACTCACAGATGAGTTTGTCCAGCCCACCCGACTGGATACGGGTGCTGTGGAAGCGGGAGATGGGATCATTTTCTTTAACTTCCGTCCCGACCGAGCGCGACAACTCACACAAGTGTTTGTTGATCCCAATTTTACAGCGTTTGAGCGAGAGCAAATCCAGCCCCTCGCTTTTGCGACCTTTACTCAGTATGATCCGTCATTCCCTGTACTGGTAGCGTTTGAGCCTCAAAACTTGAACAATATTCTGGGGGGCGTGATTGCTCAACACGGTTTACGGCAATTTCGCACGGCTGAAACCGAAAAATATGCCCACGTTACTTACTTTTTCAATGGCGGCTTAGAACTGCCGTTTGAGGGTGAGGACAGGGAACTGGTACAAAGTCCCATGGTGCCAACTTATGACCGGGCACCAGCGATGTCAGCCCAAGAAGTTACCGATGTAGCGGTAAGAGCGATTGCAAAACGCATCTACTCCTTGGTTGTGATCAACTATGCCAATACCGACATGGTGGGACATACCGGAAATATTGAAGCCTCCATGCAAGCGGTTGAGACGGTAGACCGATGCCTAGGACGCCTACTCGAAGCCATTAACAAAGCCGGTGGTACAGCCTTAATTACCGCAGATCACGGCAACGCTGAGTATATGCGGGATGAGGCAGGCAATCCTTGGACGGCTCACACAACTAACCCCGTGCCCTTTATCCTAGTGGAAGGGGAAGGATTAAAAATCCCCGGATATGGTACAGAAGTTACCTTACGCAGCGACGGGCGTTTGGCAGATCTTGCGCCAACCATCCTGGAAATTTTAAAATTACCCCAGCCGCCAGAAATGACCGGTCACTCTCTGCTACAACCCGTTGAATTAGAAGTCCGGCCCAATCGAACACCTGTGCGTGTTTCTCTTTAGTCATTCGTTGCAACTAACAACCCACCACTAACAACCAATCACTTAACTATGACGATTGTTCAAGTAATACAAGCTATCTGGGCCGTATCTGCCTTGGGTGTAATTGTTTTGGTATTGCTCCATAGTCCCAAGGGCGATGGCATCGGGGGCATCGGCGGTCAAGCCCAACTGTTTACGAGTACCAAGAGTGCAGAGACAGCCTTAAACCGGATTACCTGGGTATTCGCTGTAATTTTTATTGGTTTGACCGTGGTTTTGAGTGCAGGTTGGTTGGGCAAGTGATGATCACTGCGCTACCCGTCATTTTGACAGATTCCTTGTTAAGGGAACGTCTTATAGGTCACATCTTTTTACAACCGCAGATGGATGGGAATTAACCCTACTCATCGCACTATTTCACAGGTTTCAAATATCTGCGGTTATCGATTAAAAAGATGAGACGAATGACTAAAAAAAGGTTAAGGCGTCACCGGGAGCGTGCCTGGAGACGCCTTCTACTATTAGGAGTGGCGATCGCTACCAGTCTATGGCTTATCTTGTCTCAGTTACAACCGATTAAGGCTCAAAGCATCGCACTCCGTAGCGCCAAATCGACAGGAGTTACGCGAATAAACCGAGAGGAGCGATTAAAAACTGCCGAGTTATCTTCGGCTTCAGCATCCCTGCCAACCCCTCAGATTCACCCTTTGCCAACACCCCTCGCACAATGGCAAGATGTGACAGACGCAGGTGATTACTTCTCGGAAATCAAATTAACTCCGGTTGGCTATTTGGTTTGGTCACAGTTTCCTGTGAAAATTTATGTAGAGCGACCACAAGACCCGAATGAGTTATCCGCTAGTAACCAGCGTTTTCAGAAATGGGTTGATGCCGTATTGCAGGCTGTACGGGAATGGAATATTTATTTGCCTTTGCAGGTAGTCACCCAGCGAGAAGGTGCAGATATCTTAATTTTGCGCGAGCGCCCGCCTGTGCAACCCTTATTGGATCGCGAAACCGGAAAATTCAACATCCCTCGCGCTCGTTCTGCTCAAACCCGCTACGAATTTTATCTCCGCCCAACGGCCAATTCGCCACAGGCGATATTATCACAACGATTGACCATCCAACTCAGTCCCCACCAAACTGATCGCTATACCCTAGCAACGGCGCGTCACGAACTCGGTCATGCCTTGGGAATCTGGGGTCATAGTCCTTTAGAAACGGACATCATGTACTTTTCCCAAGTCCGCCATTCCCCTCAGATTTCGGCTAGAGATATTAATACCCTGAAGCGGATTTATCAACAACCAACCCGTATAGGATGGCCTTTGGGGGTTCAGACTCGTAGTGAAGAATAAGGGGTTTAGGCTTGATAAATTTTACTCTCAATCTGGGATAATTTCTCATCGATTTCAAAATGGTTGCACTGCTCCCATTTATCTGCGATCGCCAAAATTTGACCCATCAGAGAGTAGGCATCCTGTGAGCAAGACAGTTCTATAATGCCCCAATCGCCATCCTCAATAGCGGTATCTTCAAGAATGGCGAGACTTTGTTCGAGTTCCGTTCTAGCCTCTTTGAGTAATTGACCTAAACGTTTGGCATTGCGTTTTTGAGCTTTGGCTTGTTGACGTGTGAGTAACATAATGATTCTTTTTAACTCTTCTGCTGATACTTCAACCATAGAAAACTCACCTCATCCGGATGAAGTACAATATGTAACTTTGTCAAGTGTCTGTTTGATTTTGGTGGGTTTAGCCTGATTCCCACGGATGAGGACGGTTTGGGTGAGGACAATCTGCCAAGTGGCTTTTTCGGGTTAGGCGATCGCAGCTAAGCTGATGTGCAGCTAAATTGCCATAAGGGGTGTAGGGTGTGGGGTGTGGGGTGTAGGGTATGGGAATATGCTTTCTTAAATGCGTCACAGCTTAATATCATGTCCGGTTAAACACCCATCATTAGGATTGACGCGGGGACGCGGGGACACGGGGACACGGGGACGCACAGATGTTTTTAGCCTACATTCCGAACCCTCAACTGTCACAATCGGTTTTCACCTAATTTTATCAAGTAATAAAGCTATAAATTATACTTTGATACCGTATATAGACGGATAAAAAACGCTTTACATGTATAACTTATAACTTTAAAAATAGATTTTTCTGAGTAATTATACTGTGTGACACCCCAGGGTGCGGAATGTGGGT
>DATNQL010000109.1:0-2969 GCA_036704025.1 Stenomitos sp. | reverse complement strand
TGGATGATGACAGGTGATGTGTGTGTGCCGCCGACTGGTTCGGATAAGGCGCTGAGATATTTACGTGATCGCATTAATGTACCTCGCGATATGTCGATCTTTGCTGCTTTTCGACTCAGGGAGGCAATAGAAAAAACGGCTTGCTTGGTTGGTGATGAACAAGGTCCGCCGATTCCGATTAAGCATCGGCGGGACCAAGACCCGGCTTATTTTGCCAGAAATTAGAGACTACTTCATGTGGGACAGCTCATAGCGTCCCTGCCTGAATCATGAACAAACCATTAAGACAGAGACTTAAAGCACTCTCAAAACATTCACTCTAACAAGACGGCTTGAATCAGATCGATGAAAATTGATACGAATGAGAAACCCTCTGGTAGTGAGCCAGAGGCTTTCTTTTGGACAGAATGAGCATGTAAGCGCCTATAACCCTCAAGAAGAAGTGACAGGCTCGACTATTCCCCTCTCTTATTAGTCCGTACTTATCATTCACACCACTCTCGATTTCGAGTGCAGCCAATTCTTGTGATATTAGCTACAACAGAAGAGGGTGCCAGAAAAAGTCTCTGGTGAAAGAGACTGCAACCCGAAGTATTTAGGAAAAAATTGAATGTGGCTGAAGTTCGGCGTTAGTTCTGATAACGCCTTGGTTTGTATTGAAGATATCCCCAGTGGCAAAACGTCTCTCACCTGTCTGTATTGCGGCGGCGGTTTAACCGCCAAAAAGGGCAGGGTGAAGGAGCATCACGAGAGCTCATACCGACGCAACTTGTAAACCCGTCGCCAATCGTGTGGCTTATCGGGATTTTCCCGCCCTGCCGCTCTACGATAACTTCAACATGTGGATTCAGTGTCGTCTTCTGTGCTGCCGTAAACCCTGGTACCGGTTCCATCTTCTCTTCGCTCAGATAAGATGGAACTACAATCAGTGGATGTTCTTCTAGCAAAAGCTTATAATTGCCGAACCCATTGTCAATCCCGCCAACAAAATGCAACTGATTCTTATGCGGTTTGGCTGACTTCATAAGTATAAATGCTTAAGTCCCCCCGATAGACCTATTTATCTCCTATATAGGTCTCATTTATACCCCAATCCTCTCTTCCTCACAAGACTCATTTAGACCCTAAATAGGTCTCTTTTAGGCATTATTTGACCTCAATGAGGTCGCTCAACAAGTAGATACAGACCTTTGGGTGATGTTTTGGGTGGCTCCAAGATTGAGGTGTTCGCCAGAGAATTGAGAGAGGGTTGGGATGCTTGGGGTGCTCCAGTCGAAGACAAGTCAGTTGGCGCACCATAACTATTGCAATAGGTGGAACCCGTATTCGGGTCAAGTTTCATGTACGAGTAGATAGCTACTGGGTCATGACGGATTAGTTTGTCGTTTTCTGGAGCGTCAAGTCATCTAATACTTCGATGTCCCTCTGGTGGAACCCTCTCAAAGACCAGCTTGGGCTGTTGTCTGGAAAAATAAAATATGGAAAATTGACTTTTGTGAGAGTAATGGGGCGGTTGACTATCCCGGCAAGTACAAACTGGAACTATCTTCCGGACGGGCATGGAGATAGCGGCTGGTAATGGCGACGCTGGAATGCCCCAAAGTTTCAGCGACAAGATGGATTTTTGCGCCCCGTTCCAGAGCATGAGTGGCGTGAGCATGGCGCAACCAATGGGGTGAAACTTTGCCCTTGATTCCAGCACGTTTAGCAGCAGCTTTGACAATTTGATGCACTCGTTCCCGCGTCAAGTGACCGGAGTGGCTACCCTTGCGAGAGCGGAACACGGGTTCATTATTAGCTGCATCTCCCCTCAGTTGCATGAGTTCGACCCACAACGATGCGGGAAGTAAAATACTGCGAGTCTTTGAACCCTTACCCAGGACGGTAACTTGTCCGCTGTTGCCCCGGAGCTGTAAATTGTTCCATGTCAATTGACACAGTTCACTAGCGCGTAACCCACCTAGATACAATAGCCTCAAGATTGCCCGATTTCTGGGGTTTGTCTCCAGGGCAATCATCATCTGAACGTCCAGTTCGGTTAACAGTCGTTCATTGAGAGTGTCCGGTGCTTCTGGAAGTTCGACCAAGGCTCCCACATTCCGGGGTAACACCTCACTTTTGTTGCCAAAGGAGATGAGAGAACGGATGGCTGCCATAATGGTGCGCTGAGTACTTTTAGCCAGCCCCTGTTCTTCCAATGAAGTAGCAAATCCCTGAACTTCAGCGAGGGTAACTAGGTGCAGGGGTTTTCCCACAAAGGAGATAAAGCGCATAGCATAGAGGCGGTAGTATTGCTGGGTAGGGGGACTTTTGCCATGTAGCCAAAGGTTAAGTAGCTGCTCTGTGGCTGAAAAGGCTTTTTTTGTCGCTCCCTTGTTCATCCCCTACCCTCCAATAGGGGAATCATACAGTTAATCGCGCTTGCCAGAAGGAGAAGAAAGGCTGAATAGGCGTGTGAATTTGGGTTTAGGAAGTTATTGTGAAATTGGCGGGAGAGGGGATTGCGCTTTTAGAGGCTTCCACCCGTTCTGAGTCGCGTTGTGAAGAGGCGGGTGAACGAGTGTAACTTTTGTTCCTTTTAGTTGTATCGTTGCAAGTATCAACTGTCCCTACTGCTTCATATGGCACACATGAGCCGGGTAATTGCACTATTCAACCAGTGCGGCGGAGTTGGGAAGAGCACCCTGACCCTGAACCTGGGCTATCACCTGCAAGAGCGCTCTCATCGCGTTCTCCTAGTTGATATGGACCCACAGGCGAGTTTGACCATCTTTATGGGGCTAGAGCAAGAATTGTTAAACTTGACCGTCTCTGACGTGCTGGCGGATGAAGACGCCGAGGCAGAGTTGAGCGAGTTACCAATCCACAAGGGGCTTCACGGTTTAGATTTAATGCCTTCTTCCATCAATTTGTCAGGTACTGAATTAGCGCTCGTCAACGCAGATATGCGAGATGTTAGGTTGAAAGAT
>DATNQL010000108.1:0-3061 GCA_036704025.1 Stenomitos sp. | reverse complement strand
AATCAATATGCCTTTCGCTTAATTGACCGAGTGAAAGTTAAGGGGAAATTAGCAGCTGTCAGTGTCTACGAAGTCTTTGACGCCGATCCACCTAAAATTCGAGAAAGTAAGTTAGCCACAAAAACCGCTTTTGAAGAAGCTTTGTTGCTCTATAATCTTCATTCTTTCAAACAGGCATCACAACTGTTTGAAGAATGTTTACACCTGAATCCAGAGGATACTGTCGCACAAATTTATCTAGAACGTTGCCAAAGAATGGACAGTACCTTAAGGTCTAGGTTAAAGGGATAATGGCTACCCGCAACGATCAACTCAGGTTAGGGTTGAAAGCGACTTTTAATCCCAAGGCTCCCTATGAGGAGAGGTTCAAATTCTCTTTTCTAACAATTGCAGAGGGGGCATGGAGAGTAGTACTATTATAGATTGTGCCCTTATAAAGTTAGTCCATGCCGAAACTAAAAACGCGCCGAGCAGCGGCAAAACGTTTTAAAGCTACTGGTAGTGGCAAAATTGTACGCCGCAAAGCGTTTAAAAACCACATCCTAGAACACAAAAATGCAGCTCGGAGACGGCGTCTGTCTCAGAAAGCACTCGTCAATGAACGCGACGCTGACAATGTACATTTGATGCTGCCCTATTTGTAGAGATTAGGGATGGGCGACAAGGGAGCAAATTTAAGATGCTGTTGAATCCCTTCGCCTGTACTAGTCTTGAACAACTGACAGGCATCTGCCTGTCCGACTGAGTAACAACTTACAACTTACAACGAATCATGACACGGGTAAAACGCGGTAACGTCGCTCGGAAACGACGCAAAAAAATTCTCAAGCTGGCTAAAGGATTCCGGGGTTCTCATTCCACGCTGTTTCGCACAGCCAATCAACAGGTGATGAAGGCGCTACGAAACGCCTATCGCGATCGCAAAAAGCGCAAGCGGGATTTTCGCCGCCTGTGGATTACTCGCATTAACGCCGCCGCCAGAATGAATGGCGTCAGCTACAGCCAACTGATGGGTTTGATGAAAAAAGCCAACATTCAGCTCAACCGCAAGATGCTAGCTCAGTTAGCCGTACTCGATCCGACGAGCTTTAATCAAGTGGTGGAATTGGCAAATCAAGCTGGAAAATGAGGGATGGGTCATGGGTAATGGGGTAGACTCTTGCCCAGTCCCCAGTCCTAAAACTAAAGATAGCTAATGAGGTTTAACCGCAAGTTCTTCAGCTTTAGTTTTATCGTTGGATGGGTGGCGCTGTCTTGGCTGACACCTGCATCAGTTTTGAGTGCTGAATTCCACGAAATTCAGCAGCGGGGTGAATTAATTGTTGCCGTCAAAGACAATCTGCGCCCCTTGGGTTTCCGTGACGCAGCGGGGAATTTGCAAGGGCTGGAAATTGATATTGCTAAACGTTTAGCTGAAGAACTGTTGGGAAAACCAGATGCTGTGGTTTTGCAGCCGGTGAACAATACGGATCGGCTCAATAGGGTATTGGAAGGGAAAGTCGATCTCACGATCGCCAGAGTGACAGCAACAGAGTCCCGTTCTCGATTAGTGGATTTTAGTAGACCCTATTACTTAGATGGTACGGGATTTGTGACAAAGGATGCTGCAATCCGTCAGTTAAATGATCTAAACGCAAAGGCGATCGCAATCATTAACGGCTCTAGTACAATTCCGGTCGTCAAGCATAACTTACCTCATGCGAAGCTGGTAGGGGTCGATTCTTATGAACAGGCACGAGTACTGTTGGATCAGGGAGGTGCCGATGCCTTTGCAGGTGATAATAGTGTCCTGACAGGCTGGGTTCAAGAATATCCTCAATATCGGATGTTGCCAGTGCGGCTTTCGGCTCAAGCTTTGTGTGTTGTGATGCCCAAGGGGTTGCAGTACGCCAAACTGTACCAACGGGTGAATGAAGCGATCGCTCGTTGGCAAGAGTCCGGTTGGCTAGCCGAACGCATTGCCACTTGGGGTTTACCATAATTAAGGGATGAAGGATGAAGGATGGAGGATGAAGCATAAATCTTCATCCTGATTGACAAGTGTGAATTCTAATTTTTCATACTTCATCCTTGACACTTCATACTTTTATAAGAGTTTCAAAAATGATGGAGAATCCGCTTCCAATTGTTTATTTGTTTACATTGCTAGTGCTGCTGGGCGCGGCTGGATGGGCGATTGTTCGGCAAGTCCTCAAAACTCGTAAAATCGAAAACGCTCTTTCACGGCTAGAAAAAAAGCTCAAACAAGAACGAGGAACCGTGCAAGAGTATTACGAGCTAGGCAGCATCTATGCTGATAAGAAAATGTTTGCCCAATCTATTGGCTTGTTTCAAAAAGCCCTCAAAGGTATAGATATTGAGGAAGAAAACCTTGCCCCGGTACATAATGCTCTAGGCTTTGCTTACTTTGCTCAAGAACAATATGATATTGCAATTCGTGAGTACAAAGAGGCCATAAAAATAGACCCAGGATATGTCACAGCACTCAACAATTTGGGTCATGTTTATGAGCGAAAGAAGTTAACGGCTCAAGCTTTACAAACTTACGAAGAGGCGTTGAAATATGAACCCGATAATGCAACGGCGAAGCGTCGAGCCGAGGCACTGCGTAAGCGGCTTGTACCTTCGTCTTAAGGTGAATGTCACTGAAATAACGAAACGATCCGCCCCCCGACCCCCAATTCTGGGGGAGCCATAGTTCAAAGTCCCCCAAAATTGGGGGATTTAGGGGGCAAATGCCAAAGGAGATCGCTTATGTCAGTGATATTCGTCTTAAGGTCGGTTGATCTGCACAAGGTTTAGATTCATCGAACTTCAAGGGCACTCTTTAGAGTGCCCTTTTTTATAGTTTGTTTACTTGATTAGAGATTGGAGGAATTTTATGCATTACATTAATGGATTGCCCTAAAAAATGTACAGCCTAGTGCAACGTGGCAGAAATAACATGTGGCGCATCTAAATTGAATATAGAAATTTTTGAAAGGGGTGTGGGGTGTAGGGTGTGGGGTGTGGGGTGTGAAGGTATACAAATTAAATGCGTAACAGCTTAACCCACCCATTA
>DATNQL010000107.1:0-3916 GCA_036704025.1 Stenomitos sp. | reverse complement strand
CTTTAGAGGCAAGATGTAATAAAAAATCTAAATCAAACTGTCGGGACAAAGGTCGCCAGCCAGCTCCGAGTAAACCTCGACTTTGTAGGTTATGACGTGTCGGATTTTCTTCGTTACTAAAATCACTTGAATTCATGACTTGGTATTTTTAATATTTTAGAAAGGCTTTAAGAATTACAAAGAACAATAATGATTGATTGCCAGAGCTTTCAAAGGATAATTTTATTTTTGTATAAATGTTGCTCTACTTCTACCAGTAAAGGGTCAATTGTTTTTTGCTGAATAGCATGAGGTGGGTTCCAGTTCACCCAAATATAAGCGTCATGCTCACTGAGCTGTAACTTGACGTCTTGTTTCAACCATCCCAAAAAAATCACCACTGTTTTTTCTACAATTTCTTGCCCAAACCACCGCTCAGAAGTTTCATAAGTAGTGGTGAAACGAAAGGTTTGATCTAAATGTAAAGTACTCGCTGCAATTCCAGTCTCCTCATAGAGTTCGCGAAAGGCACAGCTTAACTCATTTTCACCTGCTTCAATATGACCTTTGGGTAAGTCGTAGCGAGAGGAATGCTTCATCAGCAATAAGAAACTTAATTGGGGTTGATTTCGCATCACGATGAAGCCGCAAGATTTGAGCTTTTGCATAGTGTGATGTTATGAGTTTCTTCTAAAACAATCAGATCTGCTGTAGATATTGAGATGGAACATGATCCACTAACCAAACTTCGTTTTCCGAACAGTAAAACGTATAGCCATGCTCATACATGGTGGCAGCATTGACTTGAAAAACAACGGGGCGACCGTGCCGTGTTCCTACCTTTTGAGCTGTCGTAATATCAGTGGATAAATGAACATGGTGTCGTGACATTTTGCAAAGACCATTCTGAAGAATTGCCTCGACAGCACTATGTCCTGTTCCGTGATACAGGATATCCGGAGGAATCGCAGATTCTAATTGCAAATCTACCTCTACACTATGACCTTGATTAGCACGAATTAAGGTGCCTGTGGAATCGAAGGAAAAACGTTTTTTGTCATTGTTAGCGACCACTTCATTCAATTCATTCCGGTTGATGAGGAAGGAGCGCTTTTTACACGCTGCAAGAAGTTCATCAACAGCCACCCAACCGCCAGGGGAAAGTTCGATGCCAATTTGTTCAGGCGTGTGTCGAAGATGCTTGCTAAGATATTTGCTGATTTTGACTAGGCGAGAATTGTTCATTCCGCATCTCCTATGTCAATAGGTTTTGGGAGTTAAATTAGGGTGGATGCCGAGACACTTAACCCGTCATTATGCGTATTGCCTGCTTTGCAGGATTCGGTAACTTATTGTTTAGAAATCCCTACCTATGCACAGTAGCGCTTAACACCAACCTTGGCATGGCGCTAGGGCAGGATACTCAGGGGAATTAGGGTCGTAGACTGAAACATCTTGGTTTTGGTGGATGGGATGTTTGTATTATAGAGTACTACATCTAGTTTGGACAGATTCCTGACGTCTAGGGTTTGTCCATCCATAAAACTGGGTGATGATGAAGCTGATCCATGTTTCAAGGATGTGTTATGCAAGAGTCTGTGTTCAGTGATCAATTATCCGTTGATTCTTTAACTCACCACTGAGCAGCGATGTTTTGTGAAGTTGTTTAATCAGGGCGATCGCTCTTGTACCCTTACAGATTTATACTTTTTCAAGGCTCACTGCACAAGAGTTATACTCGTTGCTCAAAGAGCGACAAAAACTTCACTCTGAGTAAGGAATAAAAAGCCAGTTAGCCGTTAGCCTCAAATCTCAGCTAAAATCAAACCCGACTGTGGTGTTTCGAGGAATAGTACCGTGAAATCCTGTCTGAGTTTTGAAAAGACAGCCTCTTCGGCATTGATATTTGCAACCCTAAGTTGCTTCACCGCCAATTTTTCACCCGCTCATGCTGCCCCCCCTACCAGTCCAGCAACAGTAAGTGAATCGATTGAATCTCCGACACAGGAATTCCCGGCTTCTCCAGATTTCTTAAAAATCAAACAAACAGCCGAGATAGAGGCTGCCACTAACCCGCCAGCAGGATTAGCACTAGCCAATCCCACCGATGAGTTCACAACTACTACTCCTCGTGAAAATGCAGGGCTTGAGGCTCAACAACCGACAGTGAACGAAATCGCTGTAGTCACGCCAACCCATCCCCTCATACAGCCAGACACTTCTCTCACCGACTTAGAGACGGCGCGTCACTCCACTGAGGCATCGAGCGCAACAAACGTCAAGGATTTAACCCTTCAACCGCCACTTCAGGCTCAATCCCTGCCAGCCGATGAGGCAACCGAATCCCTGTCTCCAGAGGTAACACCCCTAGACCCAACAGAAGACGTAGAGGCTGATGCCTCCATGGATCAGGTTACCAATGTTACTCAGTTATCGGACGTGCGACCCACGGATTGGGCGTATGAAGCGCTGAGAAGTTTAGTGGAGCGCTACGGCTGTATTGCGGGTTACCCCGATGGTACATTCCGAGGCAATCGGGCGATGACCCGCTATGAATTTGCAGCGGGTTTGAATGCTTGTTTGCAACAAATCGAGCGGATGGTTGGAGGTGGCGGTTCAAATTTCGCTTCCAAGCAAGATTTAGAAACTTTGCGCCGTCTCGTCAATGAGTTTCAAGCCGAACTCACGGCCCTAGGCACACGAGTAGACAACCTAGAAGGTCGTACAGCGAAACTAGAAGATAATCAATTCTCTACCACAACCAAGCTGTTTGGTCAAGCCATTTTTGGGGTTCAGGGACGCGGCGAAAATAGCTTTGATTTCTTCTTGAACCGATTAGAAGACCAAGGCACGAATATCAACGTCGTTGACAACGTACAGTTAAGCTTGTTCACGCAGTTCAGTCCGCGTAGTTTGTTGCTCACTGGACTTGCGGCCGGCAATGGCAACAACAGTACCACTCGTTTAGACAAATTTGTATCACTGGGCTATGAGAGTGGGACTAATAACAACTTAGAACTGAGTGACCTCAACTTTCGTCACCTGCTCACTAACAAATTAGCCGTCATCTTGGGTCCCGTGGGGGTTAACCCAGTTAACGTTTTCCGAGGTGTTAATCGTGTAGAAAGTGCCGGTTCTGGCCCCCTTTCTCGCTTTGCCCAGCGTAACCCCATTATCAACATTGGTGGCAATGGCGGTGGTATCGGCTTTGACTACCAACTCGGCACACGCATCAGCTTGCAAGGAGTCTACTCCGCCAACCGCTCTAATGACCCATTTAACGGTGGCATCTTTGGGGGAAATGAAGGCTCAACGACTGCCGGGGGACAGTTAGTTGTTTCACCCATGGATAATCTTGATGTTTCTCTGCAATACATCAACAACTACTCACCTTCAGGGGACTTACTCACGGGTGTTGGGGATGATGTTTTAGCCATACAAACGGTTAATGCCGCAGGCTTTCTGAGAGCGCCGATGCAAACCAATGCCTTTGGTTTGGGTGTGGAATGGCGATTGTCACCGCGCTTTACCATTGGAGGCTGGGGCGGTTACACTACATCCAACTTCAAAGATGGCTCAGGAAGTGTAGAAACCATTAACTGGATGGCCTTTTTGAATTTCCCCGACTTGCTGGGTGAAGGGAACTTGGCTGGCATCTATGTCGGTCAACCCCCCAAGATTACCAGTAGTGACCTGCCAACGGGCAGAAATCGCCCCAGCTTCGTGAATCGGGGTGACTTCTCAGCCAGTGAAGGGGAGCAGCCAGACACAACACTTCATTTAGAGGGATTCTATCGAATTCGAGTAACTGACAATATCAGTGTGACACCCGGAGTCATCGTGATTCTCAATCCCAATCACAACGACAACAACGATAACATTACAATTGGTGCGCTCCGCACGACCTTTACTTTCTAGGGGTCTATTGCATTCATGA
>DATNQL010000106.1:0-5079 GCA_036704025.1 Stenomitos sp. | reverse complement strand
ATGCATGAGGTTTTTTCCTGTTGGACTTCAATGAGAAATGCTTTGCAAAACTTCATTCAATCGGGTAGCTCACAACTGTTGTGTCAACCCTCAAGGTCATGCTAACCCCCAATTGCGATTACTGGACCGACGCTCTAGGGGACACCAACTAGTTGGTAAAAAAGCTTTTTGCTTTTGCCACAAGCCACTCCATACCTTTCTTCTGTGTAGCTTTCTTACTTCCTGACTCAGGCTTTTTAACGCAACCCTGTTCTAATGCAGATTCAAGCAGCAAATCAGGATCGCGAGCTTGAATTGCATGGCACAAGTAACCGGGTAAAACCCGATATTCCCCTGCTTTGAACTCTTCCAGAACTCCAAATCTAACCAAAAATTCTAAGATTTTGTCCAGTCTACTGGCTGTGAGTGAAGCACCTTGTTTACTCAGTGCTTTGATAATGTCCCGTTTCTTAACTTCTTCAAGAATAGTCGTAAGTAGCAGGACAGCCAGAGAATCCCACTCTTGAGCATACTTGTAGTGTTCAAACACTACGCTTAAATATTCAGGAGATTGCTCTATCTTCTCGATTTCCGCATCCTCAATATAGGACGTATTAACCTGGCGGAGTCCACGCAGGAGGCGGATACAAAACTCCTGAATCAGCACAGCAACTCCAGCTGTTCCTTCATAGATTTGACGTGCCTGGTCATCAGTTACCTCAAACCCTATCAGTTTCATAGGTTGCTGAATCAGTCGCATACTGGCTGTTTCAGTTAGTCCGGTCAATGTGATTTCTTCTGCAAAGTTCCGGAACGGACCACCTTCAACCTCAATGGCTTGACGTAATTTGGCATGACCTGCCAGGTAAAACTCACACTGACCATCACTTTGTAGCGATCGCATCTGTTTTCCAAGGGTGAACTCTGATTGGGTATCTAAACTAATTAGGTCGTCTACTTCATCCAGAAGAAATACAGGGCTTTGGTTGTTCTTCCCGTAGGCTCTGAGAGCAGAAGCCCAGGAGGCGGGAGTCATTTGTTCAGGGAAATCTATATCCAGAGGTTCCAGTGTCCTCTCAAAAAAGGATTGAAAACTCTCTATCCCTCCAAGCGTGAGAACGCCAACAACCTGACAATCTCGTTGCTCTAACCTTTTACCAAGCTGATGTAGGAGGGAGGTTTTACCACTGCGATGCGCTCCAACAATAATTCCACTGCACAGAGTTCCCCCAATTAAACGAGTCAATTCATAGTCGCGACCAAAGAAAAGTTCTTTTGCTGCTCCAGTAATCTGATAGGGAAGTAATCCCGGCAGAGCACAGATATCTATTTGTGTTGTAATAAACCTGCCAAGCCAACCTAATAATTCGTTTTCTGGCATAGTTGCCATTTCAATTAAAGACTCAGGACGAAACCAAATTGTTGGAGAAGCAACCTCTATAGGTGGGCGGCGGATATTTACAAGATCAACAACAATCAGAAATGCAGCATTTTCATCAAATGTAATTTCAGCTAAATATTCGTGAGTATTATTACTTTCTTCTCTTTGTCTTAAGAAAAGGACTGCTTTTTGAGTCCTAAGCCTTAGCCCAATCAGTGGAAGCAATACTTTCCAGACTGTACCAATCTCAAATTTTGGAGATTCTATTAAAGCAGGAGCGGTAGCACCCATTCGTTGGATAATGGCTCTAGCAAGCTGCCTATAATCCTGAATTAACCTTCCACCAATAGCTGAACGAATTTCCTTGATATGAGCAGAGTTAATCTGTGTTTTAATTCTCGCCTCGATTGGTGCGATATCTTCTTTTCTAAGACTTAGCTTCTCCTGAAAACGCTGTAACTCATCACGAGTTTCAGGTCTAAGGGGATACTGCTGTTGAATAACTTTAGAGAATTCTTGCTCGTATTGCTGTAGTTTTTCCTGGTACTTGACTTCCAGTAGTTTAAAATTTTTCCGGATTTCAACAGTCCAGGGATGCTCTGCCCCTAGTCGTAGCTTAGCTATCTCTATTGCTCGCACATATAGAGACTTTGCTTTGCTGTAGCGACCTTGGATACCGTAGAGCCGTGCTAAGTTACGCAGGCTATCAGCTATATAGTAATGGTCTTCTCCTAATGAACCTTGCAATATTTCTAAACTTTGTAAATATATGAGTTCTGCTTCGCTATAACGACATTGAGCAAAGTAGAGATTTGCCAAATTGTTCAGGCTAACAGCCAGCTCAGGATGGTCATATCCCAGCAAGCGCTCATAGAGTTCAATTGCCTTCAAATAAAGGGTTTCAGCTTCACTGTAGCGCCTCTGTTCACGATAGAGTTCTGCTAGATTATTCAGGCTCATAGCCACTCTGGGATCATTATCTTCTAGCAAACGTTGTCTCAGCTCTAAAGCTTTGATATAGGGAGACTCAGCTTCGTTGTGGCGACCCCACCTGCGATACAGTTCTCCCAAATTGTTCAGGACAAGTGCTACATCAGTATGCTCGTCTCCCCGTAAGCATTTGAAGAGTTCCAAAGCTTGCAAAGCCAAGACTTCGGCTTCGACGTAGCGACCTTGAAGAGTGTAAAGATGTGCTAGATGATTCAGAATGAGTGCTATATCAGTATCTTCGTCTCCCCGTAAACGTTTGAAGATTTCTAAGGCTTGTAGATACCAAGATTCAGCTTCCTTATAGCGACTTTTAAGAAGGTAGATGCCTCCCAGATTACTCAGACTGATCGCCACAGCAAGATTATCTGAGCCTAAGCGGCTTTGAGTGATAGCTAGGCTCTGTTCATACCAGTATTCCGCCTGTTCATAAAGTCCTTGGCTTTCGTAGAACCTGCCTAAGCCTTGAAAAGGATAGATTAGAGTCTCATTACTCAGATAAGCTGTCAGATTTGTAGCTGCTTCTGCAACGTGGGGCATGGCAGGGGCAGCTTTCGCAATCAATTCACAGTTTATTGATCGTGGATCGGGAATTTGCTCAGCCACCTCTGCCATTGCAACTGCCAACACTCGTTTGAGTTCATCTGCCTCGGCTGACTGTGCCAACTTCTCCTGAAAAAATTTCCGAATCAGTTGATTCAGGCGGTAGGTTTCTTTACCCTGAACTAGATGTAAACTCTCTAACTCAACACTGGCATCTTGTAAGTCTTGATAGTCTTGCGTTATAGCTAGACTTTCCACCAGTGACCAAGGAATAGGAGCCAATGCAAATAAACTCAGTACACAACCTAACTGCTTGGCATTCTCACTCAACTGCTCCCAACTCAATTCAAAAGCAGGAGCAACTCCTCGCTTAACATTCAGCGTTGATAGGGGGTCATTCTTGTCCCGCTCCAAAGATTCGTGCTTGAGTCCCTTTTTTTCCAACCGCCGCAGCATTTCTGCCAGAGAAATTTTCCGCTTCTTCACATAGCGCCCTACCAAATTCAGTGCCAGTGGCAAATAGCCCAGCCTTTGACACAGTTGTTTGGCATCTGCTAACTCATGGCTAATCTTTTCTTCTCCAACCCATTCTCGTAAAAGTTCCAACGCAGCTGATTCATCTAACACATCGAGTGTCAATGACTGGGGAAGATCCAACTGTAACCGCGTCGTGATTAGCACCTTGAACCGGGAGGGTTGGGGTGGCAGGTATGGCTCCACCTTTGGGTAATCGTTGACATCATCTAGCACCACCAGCACGTTTCCTTCATGCCAGCGCGACCAGCAGAAATCGACTTGGCTCGGTAAGTCCCAGTCTTCCGGGGGAGTTAACCCTAATTGGGCTTGAGCAAACCGCACTATCTAAATTCCAACATCTTCATCTCTCGCCCGTAACCAACAGATACCGCCTGGATAGGTGAGCAATAGCCAATGAAGCAGAGCATACTGGGTTGCCAGTTCCGTTTTGCCGACTCCCCCCATACCTTCAATGGCAGCAATCACCACTTGGTTATTCTGCTGCACCATCTGGTGCAGGTCTTCAAGTGCCTCCGCACGTCCTACAAACTTGACTGGGCCAGTGCTAGGAATATTGTGGGGTATCCCAGTTGGATTGGAGGAGTCCGGATGTTTGACAATAACCAGCAAGTTCAAAATCTGGCTGATGTCCCCTGTTGTTAAGTTGCCGCCAACTTGAATATCCTTGAGAATGCTCGGCAAAACTTGTTCAGGGCTTGGGCGTTCGCTCGTCAATTTAGCCCTCCTGAGTCAAGTTACCTAGATTCACCTTGACGCTCATCTGGGACATTTCATGCCTCTATTCTGGAACAGTGTTACATTTCATGCCTCTATTCTGGAACAGTCTTCAACAAAATGACGACCCTCCAGTTACCCAATTCGAGAAAGCTCTCAGTCCAGAAGTATGTAGAAGAAGAGAGGTTGAGAGAAGCCACAAGGCAAAGATAAGAGCGATCGCCTTTTTAGTTGAAGGGGAGGAAATCTTTCCATCTTCTCCTGTGAGTATTCTGAACCTTTATATCTAATTGCTCATATAATTGTTTATGAATTGAATTTTAATTGGAATTGTTGTGTGTACTTTTGGACACAACAATATTCATTCCTCGGAAACCCAGATATCTTAGGAGCGAAGCCGAAAGCCCCTAGTGCTGATGGTATAATCTGCATCCTTACCCCAAAATTTTGGGGTATCCGGTATTTAGTGCGATAACTTTCGCCTTAAATGTCAGGCTTGAAGGTCACAGGCTTAATGGTTGCGCCTGGGATTGGAAAAACGGAACCGTATGGGTCAGAGCCGTAAAGTAGAAACTGTGTCAACTGTTGTCCAATCTTTCTCTCCTCCTCTAGGGTGTCTGGTATTTTCCAGCCTAGAGCTTCATAGAGTTTTTTTCGGTAAAGGTCAAAAGAGGCATCCAAAAAAGCGCCATAAGTCTCGGCAATAGATAGCATCCAACGATAGGTGAGTAGGGCTGAAAGTAACCCTATAATCGCTGCCCACCATGCCCAAACACTCCAACCAATGAAGAGGATACTCCAGAGCCAGATTCGAGCAGCTATGTCGAGATCTGAGCGAACTGTAACCAACTCTTTCTTGACGTTATCGGGTAGGAGTAACCACAGGTACGGCCAGCAGATGACAGCGTCCAACCCATAGATAATTAGAGGGCGCAACT
>DATNQL010000105.1:0-4363 GCA_036704025.1 Stenomitos sp. | reverse complement strand
TGTTACCGTTTTTGTCTTGTTGTTGTGGTGGGCACATCCTCTGCTCATTTCGGCGACAGGTCAAGTGAATTGGTAATACACGTAATACATCCTTTCGTCAAGCCGTAATACAAGTAATACCAAGATTTTTCTTGATTTTTCTTGCCCAAATTATCCCAATTGGATGTAGCATGATCCCAATCATTGTAAAAACTCATATATTTCCGAGGAAAAATGGTGTTGTCTCTTAACGAGCGGACTTTTAAACAAGAAGTTTTAGAATCTTCAGTCCCCGTTCTGGTGGATTTTTCGGCACCCTGGTGTGGACTGTGTCGAGTCATCCAGCCCCTAGTTCGGGAGTTTCAATCGGAATGGAACGGTCAAGTCAAAATAGTCAAAATCAATGCGGATGACAATCTGAAGCTAGCCACGACTTATCGGATTAAGTCGCTACCGACGTTGCTCTTATTTGAGGACGGTAAAGTGATTCAACGGCTGGATAACTTTCAGGGGCGGGAGGATGTGCGAATGGCACTCAAAACACTCATGGTCACTTCGCTTCCCCAATCCGCTTAGTTGATATCCTCTACATTGTCGTATAGAGGAGCGCGATCGCTGTCCCGACGACCGCTGCATCGGGATCAATCAGCCCCAGCGATTTTTGTGATAAGATACCAAAAATATGCATGTGTATATCTTTTTCCTGAACCTGCTCAACAGGTCTAACCTTTAAATCTGGATGTTGTTCCATGAGGGGCTTCCCCACACCCCTGCATCAGGATATACGTTTAGAAGGCAGTCGAGTCAGTGGCCTAAAGACCTGATTATTGATTGGCCTGACATATAACCATCGGTAGAAGTAATCAACCGATGGTCTTTTTATTTTGTAAATACTTTTAGCTCTTTTCTCGCGGCTGTTGTTGATTGTTTGTTTGTAAGTAAACTTTTTTTTCGAGTAGGTATATGTCACAGTGTTAACGTTTTGCCAGAATAGTAACGAAATCTGAAGAAGGCATTCGCCATGGAACCGCTTTATCAATATGCCTGGCTTATACCCGTTTTGCCCTTATTAGGGGCAATGCTGGTGGGCTTAGGGCTAATTACCATCAACCAAGCAACGAACCGTCTGCGGCAGTTAAACGCCGTATTCGTTGTCTCCCTGCTGGGAGCATCCATGGTTCTTTCCTTTGCGTTGTTGTGGAGTCAATTTCAGGGACACGAACCTTTTACCCGAACGCTAGAATGGGCGTCGGCGGGAAACTTCCACCTGTCGATGGGCTACACCATCGATCACTTGACGGCACTGATGCTGGTAATTGTGACAACAGTAGCGTTTTTGGTGATGATTTACACCGATGGCTACATGGCTCACGATCCAGGATATGTTCGCTTCTATGCCTATTTGAGTGTTTTTAGCTCTTCCATGTTGGGTTTGGTCGTCAGTCCCAACTTAGTACAGGTTTATATTTTCTGGGAATTGGTGGGTATGTGTTCGTACCTGCTGGTTGGCTTCTGGTATGACCGTAAGCCCGCCGCAGATGCAGCACAAAAAGCCTTTGTCACCAACCGCGTCGGTGACTTTGGCCTGCTGTTAGGCATTTTAGGTCTTTACTGGGCTACGGGCAGCTTTGAGTTTGATGTCATGGGTGCCCACCTGAAAACCTTTGTAGAATCCGGTTACCTGAGTTCTGCTCTAGCCGCACTATTTGCTGTTTTGGTGTTTTTAGGACCTGTCGCCAAATCAGCCCAATTCCCCTTACATGTATGGCTACCAGACGCCATGGAAGGCCCCACGCCCATTTCTGCGCTGATTCATGCGGCAACGATGGTGGCGGCTGGGGTGTTTTTGATTGCCCGGATGTACCCGGTGTTTGATGGTATCCCATCCGTGATGAACGTGATTGCCTGGACGGGAGCCTTTACCGCCTTTTTAGGCGCTTCGATCGCGATCACACAAAATGACATTAAGAAAGGCTTAGCCTATTCCACCATTTCCCAATTGGGCTATATGGTGATGGCGATGGGTATTGGCTCCTATACGGCGGGGTTATTTCACCTGATGACCCATGCTTATTTCAAAGCGATGCTGTTCTTGGGTTCCGGTTCAGTGATTCACGGTATGGAAGGTGTTGTGGGTCATGACCCGGTTTTGGCTCAGGATATGCGACTGATGGGGGGCTTGCGGAAGTATATGCCGCTTACGGCTTTGACCTTTTTCATTGGTACCCTCGCTATTTGTGGGATTCCTCCTTTTGCTGGTTTCTGGTCAAAGGATGAAATTCTCGGCAATGCGTTTGAGGCGAACCCCCTTCTGTGGGTTGTGGGCTGGCTCACCGCCGGCATCACGGCATTTTATATGTTCCGGATGTATTTCTCTACCTTTGAGGGAGACTTTCGGGGGAATTTAACCCATATCCGGCAGCAGCTTAAAGCTGCCGCCTTGGGTCAGGTCGCACCCGCCTTTGGCCCCGGCGCAATGGATACCAAAGAACTGAAGGCTGAGGCCGATCACGATCACGACCATGGACATGGACACAGTGAGTTTCCCCATGAGTCTCCGCTCAGTATGACCTTGCCCTTGTTGTTACTAGCAGTACCCTCCACGCTGATTGGGTTGGTGGGGACGCCGTTTAACAACTACTTCGAGGAGTTTATTCACCCTGCTGGAGAAGCGGTTGCCCACGTAGCGGCAGAGGCAGAGGCGTTTGATTGGACAGAATTTCTAGTGATGGGTGGCAGTTCCGTTGGGATTGCTTTGATTGGAATTACTGTCGCTTCGCTGATGTACTTGAGCGGTAAGATTGACCCGAAAGCGATCGCCCAAAAAATCACACCCTTGTACAATCTGTCATTAAACAAATGGTACTTTGATGATATTTATCACAAAGTCTTTGTTATCGGTTTGCGCCGAGTTGCACGGCAGATTATGGAAGTGGACTATCGCATTGTCGATGGTGCTGTTAACCTGACCGGCTTAGCAACGCTGTTAAGTGGTGAAGGGTTGAAATACCTGGAGAATGGTCGTGCCCAGTTCTATGCTCTGATTGTCTTTGCCGCTGTCTTGGGTTTAGTGATTGTCTCTGGGATTACCTAAAGACTTGTTAGTTGTCAGTCATGCGGTGATGATGGGTTGAGAAGTCGAGTACCCCACAACAGGAGTGAGCGCATTCTCATCACTAACCCCTAAAAACTGGCAACTCGCAGTGAGTCACTCCTGTTCACCAGAAAAGACTGTAAGACTTTAGCCTATCCGGAAATTAACTCTCGAATGCCCTAACATCTGTCTTGATCGGCGTCCATTTGCGGCTTCAGATCTCATCCTCACTTTTCGGATAGGCTCTTAGGAAAGAGTGTGTTGGATCAACCAATCCAGGCACTCCAAGACAAGGAGAATACCACAGAGGTTCTGTTTGCGCCTTGATTCAGACTCTTAAGAACTCTCAACGGCGTAAGTTCTGAACTAAAAACTAACAACTGAAAATGAGCTTGACAGATTTTCCCTGGCTAACAACTATTATTCTTTTTCCCATCGTTGCCTCGCTGTTCATCCCCTTTCTCCCTGAAAAGAATGGGGTGTGGGAGCGTTGGTATGCCCTGATCATTGGGTTGATTGATTTTTCCCTGATTGTTTATGCCTTTGCCACAGAGTATGACTTTTCCCAACCTGGACTGCAATTGGTGGAAAAGTACTCGTGGATACCCGAACTGGATTTGAATTGGTCGGTGGGGGTGGATGGGTTGGCGATGCCTCTGGTATTGCTGACCGGCTTTATGACAACGCTAGCAATTCTTGCAGCTTGGCCGGTTACCCTCAAACCCAAGCTGTTTTACTTCCTGATGCTGGCGATGTACGGCGGACAAATTGCCGTGTTTGCCGTTCAGGATATGCTGTTGTTCTTCTTGGTATGGGAACTGGAGTTAATTCCGGTGTACCTGCTGTTGTCGATTTGGGGGGGCAAAAAGCGCCTCTATGCGGCGACCAAGTTTATTTTGTACACGGCAGGCGGTTCGCTGTTTATTTTGGTGGCGGCGTTGGCGATGGCGTTTTACGGGGATACCGTAACGTTTGACATGAGTGCGATCGCAGCCAAGGACTATGCGCTAAACTTCCAACTCTGGGTCTATGCGGGCTTCCTGATTGCTTATGGGGTTAAGTTACCCATCTTCCCCCTGCACACCTGGTTACCGGATGCCCACGGTGAGGCAACAGCCCCCGTTCACATGTTGCTGGCAGGCATTCTGCTAAAGATGGGGGGATATGCTCTGTTTCGTATGAATGCGGGGATGCTGCCCGACGCCCACGCTTACTTTGCACCGATATTGGTGATTTTAGGGGTGGTAAACATCGTTTACGCGGCAATGACATCGTTTGCTCCGCGCAACC
>DATNQL010000104.1:0-3232 GCA_036704025.1 Stenomitos sp. | reverse complement strand
CGGTGGGGTTCTGGGGTCGCAGACATGGAGCAATGTCACCTGAGCTTGATTGACCTGAGCCAGAATCTGAGCAAAGCGCACGGGTCGTATCGCTGAGGTTGATAAGTTTTCCACAGGTACTAGAATCCGCCGAATTTTCAGGGGGGAATCCAAAAGGCGTGCCACTGCCACTAAACAGTGGGCTGACCACAAAACACTATCCGTCACATTACCAAACAAGCGGGCGCGAATCCCTAGCCGTCCACCCCAACCCAGCACAATCATACTGGCATCTTGTTCTCGACTCGCATGAGTAATGGCTGGAGCAATGTCGTACTCAATTCGCAGTTGGGGTGATGCCTCAACGCCCAATTCCCGACTCAGATCTTGTGCCCGGTCTAGCAACATTTGGCTGCGCTGAACCGCTTTATCCATTTCCGGGTCATCCATGCGAGCGTGAGCCTGCGCGATCGCCAAGGGTACAATTCGACCGCTTTCATGCCGTGCCAGCAAGGTTGCCATTTCCATCAAGTACCGTTCGGTTTGGGGATTGGAAACCGGCACCACAACGGTAAAGTCACCCGTCTTTTTCGACTCTGCTGGAAGGTCTAACGGATCAGCCTCAGCTAGAGCCGTTGCGTCTGGGGTGAGTTGAGCCGCCGCTCGTGCCGTAATCAACGGCCCCAGGATTGATGTGACCAACATCATTAAGATCACACTATTGAGGACGGATTCACTGAGAATCTTCTGCTGGTATCCAACCAGGGTTGCTGCCAGAGTTGCCGCCACTTGGGGTAAGGAGAGTGACCACATCGTCAGCAATTGCTGTTGATTGTACTTAAAGATCAGCTTAATGATGTAGGCGGCAACAAACTTACTCCCGATCAACCCCCCGATAATTGCCAGGGTTAGCCCAAAAGAGGACAGGGTTTTGACAAAAGAATTCAAATCGAGCAGCAAGCCCATATCCACAAAAAAGATCGGGATAAATAGGACACTGCCAATAAACTCGACCTTTTCCTTAACCGGCCCATCCCCGACAACGTCGTTTACGGCTAAACCCGCAAGGAAGGCTCCAACAATCTTTTCCACTCCTACTAGCTGCGCTCCTACGGCAGCGAGGAACACCGATAGCAGCACAAATAAAAATTGATTGCCCTCATCACCTTTAGTCCGACGGAAAAATTCTTTCCCCAACCAGTCAAAGCCAAATAAAATAGCGAGTGAATAGATGGTTAACGAGCCTAGCAAAAACGCTAAGCTGGCGGCTGAAAAGTTTCCCTTATTAACACCGACACAAATAGCTAAAACCAGCAAAGCGCCAATGTCTGTAAAAATTGTGGCACCAATCGTGACGGTGACGGCTTCATCGTTGACGACACCCAGCCGCTGAACAATCGGATAGGCGAGAAGGGTATGGGACGCCAGTAGAGAGCCAATCAAAATAGACGCATTCCAATCAAAGCCGCCAACCAGACGACCGACTAAGGTTCCGGTAATTAACGGCACGAGGAACGTCGTACTCCCAAATCCCAGAGAGCGATTCCTGGTTTTGCGGAACTGCGCGAGGTCAATTTCTAGCCCTGCAACAAACATCAGATAAATTTTTCCGATGTCTGAGAGCAGCGTCATCGTCTCAGATTTGTTATTGAGTAAGTTCAGTCCACTCGAACCTAGTAAAACCCCTGCTGCCAGCAAACCCACTAATCCAGGTAGTCGCAGTCGCTCAAATATTGGAGGCACCAATAAAATGACGGCTAAAAGGAGCGCAAAGGAAACAACGGGTTCCTTAAGAGATTCTGTAATTGATTCCATAAGCACCGGGCTAGGAGGTAGATGGCTGGCATCGTGGATCACTGAACTGAGACAGGGATGACTCCAAAACAGTTGTCACTCTCAGCTTGATTGCAGTATCAAAGGCTATGAAATTTTAACTGTAAATCTTGTTTTTAACTTCTTTCTATGGAGGGAATCAGACTGTTCTATCCAACAACGACCCTTTAGGGCAATAAAGTGAGAGCGATCGCTCACTGGTTTCTACACACTATTTTTTGGGTTATTAATGGATTACCAGTGAATTTGACTCAAAATATACCGTAAGCGGTCATAATCATCCTTGAGTAGGATGCTTAGGGTTCGTCCCGCTTGGACTAACCAATCACGGTCAGCCTTGCGTAATTGATAAACCTCTCGAATCGCCGCTGCGGTTAAGGCTTCCACAGGCGCTCCATTCACTTGCAAGAGTGTTCGCAAGAAATCCAACTGCTCGCTAAAGTGAATAATTTCTGCGGGTTGGCATTGGTAGACTGCTTGATGAATTTGCGGCGGACGGGGGGGAAGATACTGATAGGCGGGGCCGTTTGCATACTTAGAACCGTTATTTCCCTGAGTGGGCGGCATAAATCCCACAATCGCCGCACGGAACTCGGTTTTGAGCATGGCAAAAATTTGCGGCTGCTGCTCTCGCAATTCAGTTAAGGATAACCCCAAAGCTCTTGCTCGATGTACAGAATCAATTGGGCTAGTGGTGGCATAATAAACGACGGCGAGGACTTGATTCCCGGACTCTTCATCCACAGACCTCACCCAGCTTCCAAAGGGCGGCATCACCGGGAAGCTTAAATCTTCCGGCTCCAGACACTGAGCCAGAAACTCTGTTGTTGCTGTTTCGATCACCTCAGCAATGTGATGATCGGGGCGATCGCCCAGTGAGAATTGGGGTAGAGGAAGACGCATAGGACGTGTGAAGGGAAGGATTAAGGATGAAGCGGATTATCGGTCAAAGCTTCAGGAATTACTCAATCAAGTTGAAAGCCATTAACTCCCTTTTCATACTTCATCCTTATATACGTCATTCTTTATTTGCCTTTTTTCCCGGTTGTGAGTTCGACCGCTTCTAATTCAGAAAGTTGGAAGGTGACGAGCTTGTCCCAGTTGCCTCCTTCAAATAAGACCGCTGCTTTCCCATCACTGACTCGTTGGACAAGTCCTTGAAAGTGGTAATAAATGTCGTTAGTATTGATGACGCGAACAATGGAACCTGGAAGAATCATGAATCTTGACGAACTGAGTTTGTATTAATAGTTTACTTGGAGTTAGTAGTCACAGGTCATTGATTAGAACTATAGTTTAATGACAAATGACTAATAACTAATATCTAAAACTTTAATCGAGGTCGATGATTGGCTACCGATTGCACCAACCCAAGACCGAGAAAGTTTGCCAACAGAGCCGATCGCCCATAACTGAGTAG
>DATNQL010000103.1:0-3773 GCA_036704025.1 Stenomitos sp. | reverse complement strand
CATTACCTAATTACCCATTACCCATCACCCATTACCCATCACCCATCACCCATTACCCATTACCCATTTTTCAACAATTACACACTAATTTGTGGATGATTTAACTGATACCCAGCATCTTTAATCTTTTGGTTCCTAACTCTTGCATTGTAGGGACGAACGCTTTTCAAGGAAGCATCCCAACTCACTTGAGGTAAATGGTGCCGTTCACACACCCTATCTAAAAGTTCGCGACTGGTGAGATGGGCATCATCCACGAGGTTATAAATACCCTGTAATTGATTAGACCGAGCTAATTCGATCGCACCTACAATATCATCCAAATGTACCCAATTGGTGGCGTCATAACCATTACCCGGACGGGTTGTACCCGCCACTCGCCTAAATATTTTCACCAGTTCCCGCCCAGGGCCATAAATTCCTCCAAGTCGCAGGATACAAACATTCAGGTTATGATTAGATGCCGAGAGTAAAACTTGTTCGGTTTGAGCAAGAATTTGCCCATTCGCGTTAGCGGGTGCAATGGGGGAGGATTCATCCACCCACGCCCCATCTCTATCCCCGTAAACGGCATAACTTCCCGTGTAAATTAGTTGTCGTACAGTTGGCGATTGCTTGAGTACGGAGACTAAAGTTTGAGCGGTGTGCAAATAAGTTTCTTCGTACACCTCAGCATTTTTAGCCCCAACACTCAACAGTACAATCTCTTGGTCTTGTAGCGCTGATTGTAATCCGGCAGATTCATTACCTTTGAGGACAACAACTCGCTGAGCATAGTCTTCGAGAGTACTGACATTTTCCGGCTGGGTCGTTGTTGCAGTGACCACAAAGCCTAACTCATGACGCCAGTAATCTGCGATCGCTTTCCCCACATATCCACAGCCAATGATAGCAACCTTCATGGCGAAGCTTGACCTCTCCCGTTATTTGGCTAACTCTCTTTCAATCGCAGCAATCAATTCTGGAGACTCTGGCGTCACACTGCTTTTAAAACGAGCAACTATCTCACCTTGCTTACTCACCAAGAATTTCTCAAAGTTCCAAGCTACGTCCCCAGTTGGCTGTACGGATTGAGTAAGTCGAGCATATAGAGGGTGTTGCTCAGAACCCTTGGCATGGACTTTATCCAATAATTCAAAGCTGACGCCGTAGGAAGTTGTACAGAATTGGGCAATTTCCGCATTACTGCCTGGTTCCTGCGCTCCAAAATCATTGCAGGGAAACCCCAAAATGCGTAACCCTGCGTCTTGATACTTTTGATTTAATTTTTCTAATCCAGCGTACTGGGACGTATAGCCACAGTAGGAAGCAACGTTAACGATTAAGAGAACCTTTCCTGCATATTCTGATAGTGGCTTTTCCTTTGCGTCCATCGTCTTCACGACAATGTCAGACACTGTGCTGCTCATCTTGATCGGATTCCTGAGAGAGTGTGAATGATTGCTGATCGGGTATTCCAGACAGGGGTGGGCTTACCCTTGAAGTTATTCATCTTACCCTTAATTCGTCCCCCTTGGGCTTTGTGATTCGACTCTGGAATCCTCTTAAAATGATGGTTAAGGCTTTCCAAAGGAGCGGTTGAGTTGCGGCGACGGTGTTTCACACACACTCAAAAACTTCTGATTTTGCGGCGTGCCGGTTACCAGTGCCAACTGTGTGGCACACCTTTAACGGCAGAAAATTTCGAGGCTGATCACAAAATCCCATTTTCCCAAGGGGGAGCCACTGAAGTTTGGAATGCTTTAGCGCTATGTGCCAACTGCAACAGACGCAAATCCGACCATTTGATTGACTTGACTGACCCTAATTAATACATTTGTTCTATATTCAAGAGTAAGATCGTGCATTAAGGTCAGATTTTGATGGCTGGGAAGGTTAGCGAATACAAATCTGGCTGACACAAGTAAAACACTTGTTCTAATTTGCCATTGTCAAGTTAGGCACCATGAGCTGCGCTCACAACAAAGGAATGAAAATTCTTATCCCTTCTGACTTGAAAGTGGGGTGTAGGGTGTGGGGTGTAGGGTGTGGGGGAGGACTATTTTCATTCATGGCTGTGAAATTTTTTCATCGGGACTGCCTTCTGCCTTATTTTCTAGATAGGATAATGCCAGATTCTGACAACTACTTTCTCCAGTATCATTCGCTTGTCCTGAACCGCATCCTCCAAGGGCAGACAGGACTCTATCCCCATCAGCAAGAGGCATTGTTAGCCATTTATCAGAAAGCTTGTCGGGGGGAGATGGATGCGCCACCGCGAGAGGCGGCGTTGATTCTGGCGGGAGTGGGTACGGGAAAAACGCTGATTCAAGCGGTTACGCCTTTTATTCTTGCGCCTTGGATGAAAGGGAGAACAGCGTTATTTTTGTCCGATAATTGTACACTCCGCGCCCGATTTTTAAAGGATTTTCCTACCGATTATAAGCACCGTCCACGCTACGATGAATGGCTGCTATATCGCCTCAAGATTTTACCGCCGGGAGTGCCTCCGCCCAAGATTGTCGAGTTAGATGCTAGCGATTTCAATAGTTATGCTTATTGCTTAAATGATGCAAATATGCTGGTTAGTAATCGGCAGTTTTTGGTTAATCTTGTCAGTCGAGGAGATATTGAACCCGGTTCAGTTGGAGTCATCATTACCGATGAAGCGCATTTCTCGGCAGCGATGAGTTATCGCACCATTAGTAATTATTTTGATCAGTCGCTGCTCACTTATTTCACCGGGTCAAAATTTCGTTCTGACTCTCAACCCCTTCCTCATGTTCGCTATACCCAGGTGGAAGAGGAAGACGCGCTGGGGCGAAGTGTCCTCAAATATGCCCCTGTTGCCGATTACGAATTTACCCTTCAAGATGCTTGGAAGCTCAACCCGCCGCCGATTAAAAAGTTGATGTATAAGGAAGCGACTTCGACGGCATTTCTGATTGAGGAGAATGGACAAGAAATTGAATATAACTTTGAGGAATTTTTAAATAAAGCAGAGATAGATAAGCAGTGGTTTCGTCAGATTTTGTTTGCAGATTCTTTCTCAATGCCGGTGTTAGAGATGGCAGTAGAGATTTTACTCAGGAAACGAGAACACACGGGACAACCCCATGCCATGCTGGTTCGGGCGCTGAATATTCCCCATACCCATCGAGTCGCGAGGTTATTAGAAGAGAACTTTCCCATTTTGCGGGGAAGAGTTGGCGTGATTCATTCTGAACATGAGTCTTACGACTTAGCGGGTCGTCCGAGTTCAATTTTGTCGCGTTTTTATAGCGGTGACTATTGGGTGATTGTGCATTGCGGTTTAGTGGGGGTAGGGTTCGACCATCAATGGATTTCAGTTTCCTGCTGTTTATGTATTCTCAAAAGTATGTCCCCTGCGGAACAGGAATGGGGAAGGGCGTTGCGGCGAGTACCGGGAGAACCACCAGGGTATTTTCCTCAGTTAACCCATCCCAATTGGGGCGTTGTTGTCACTCATTCGGCATTAGGACTGAGAGAGTTATTTGAGAAGTTTCAGTTAGGGGTAACTTCGGATGTGATTCGAGAAGAAGTGGTGCGAGAACGGGTGCGTCCTCTCCTAACAACGGAGTATGAAGCGGGTGAAACCCTTCTCCATTTAAGTGACACCTCAACTGTTAAACCGGGGGATGTGTTGCAGGTGCGTGTGCCAGTGGTGGTGAGGCAAGAGGTTTCGTCGAAGTTTTCGTTAGTTGAAGAACTTCGTTTTACAGGAAGTTTGTCGGACGATGTGAATGGGAAGAGTCCCGTTGTGTCGGAGTCGG
>DATNQL010000102.1:0-2816 GCA_036704025.1 Stenomitos sp. | reverse complement strand
GGTAGATGTAGTCGCGTTCTAGCTGCGATTCCCACCAGATGACCGCGTTCATCTTTAGGCTGGGAAACTTGCCGATAACCTTGCGGTTGCCTGCATTGGTGATTCTTCTGGCTCTGACTGCTCCCGATGGCACTTCACTCTTTGCCGTTACCTGAGGTTAATCCCAAAAGACTAGCGGTTGTGGGAGCCTTTTCAGCTTATGTGCAAATAAATTTCATCTTATGTGCCAAATTTTCACGTTATGCGTAACGATTTTCAACTTATGTGCAAACCGACATCCCAAATACACTACATCTGCCTTGACCAGTTCCTGCACTATTTTTTGTTGATTGAGCTGTTGCTGTTCTGGTGGGTAAGGACTTGATGTGTTTTGGGCATAAGCTGGAATGGTACCCAGGCAGAAGAGGCCCAAAGACCACGCACAGAATTTGGCAATTTTGCGTTTTCTCATAACCCTAATTTAGCGATTAGTTATGAGTGTGGGCACTATGCTCAGGGGGGTTGAGTTTAATTCATTAGTCCTCAGAGTCTTGGTATACCTCTTCAAGCGCTTGGTGTTGGGAGCGACGGGAGTGACGACGATATTTTTTACTTTCTAGTTTAGGTTCATACTGAGTTTGCCCTTTTCCTTTGGTTTTTGCCTTCATGCTGGACTCTGGATCAGCTTGTTGGTTCAACCGCTCTTGCCACGCGATCGCATCTTCCAATAAATCCAAATAATAGTCATATCGCTCCCAATCCCCCCGCACCGCACAGTTTGGCTCATCTCGATGCAGGCAATCACTAAACTGACAGCGATGGTTTGCTAACCGATGCCTTGCTTCTGGGAAATATTGGGCTAACTCTTCAGGGGGACAGTCAATATCAGGCTGGTTGAAACCGGGAGTATCTGCCAGGAGTCCACCTGCCGGTAAATCAAACAGTTCGACATGGCGAGTCGTGTGACGTCCTCGGCTGAGTTTTCCGGATACGGCTGCCACTCGCACGTTAACCTCAGGAATCAACTGATTGATCAGACTGGATTTGCCGACTCCAGAAGGACCAGCAAAGATGGTAATTTTATGATTGAGCTGCTGGCTCAGTTCCTCTAATCCCTGATGGGTGTGGACGCTGATCAATACAGGTTCGTAACCCCAATTTCTCAAACGACCAGTCCACTCCTCTAACTGTTCGTCTGAGACTAAATCTTTTTTATTCAAGCACAAACAAATCCCCAATCCCGTAGACTCTGCCTTGACTAGAAATCGAGTCAGTTGATACGGGTCTAAGGGAGGGTCGGCTAAGGCAAAAACCAAGAGAATTTCGTCAGCATTGGCGACTGGAGGACGGTCTAGCTGGGTTCTGCGGGGTAGGATTTCTGCGATCGCACCTCGTGCCCCTTCCCAATCTGGTTCTTCTACCAAAACGCGATCGCCGACCATGACCCGTTGGCCCATTTTTTTCAGCCTGGTTCGACGAGTACACAGTAGCATGACAGGCTGAATCTTAGAAGGTTGAGGATGTTCCGATTGAACGTCCTCTGCTAAACCTTCCACGTTCAACGTTCCCACCTTCAACCCTGGCTCTAGCTGCACTTGATAGAAGTTGGCTTGCACCGCCACCACGGTTCCCCATAACGGTGTGGATAGTTGGGACAACTCGCTATCACACGGTAAAACACTCATGCAGACGGGATGGGACGCCGTACATTCAGCGCAAAGTAGCCACTGCGATCTTCCACAGACTCAATCAAGTAGCCCTCCATCACCAAACTATCGGGCACCTGCTCAATCGGTTCTCCGGGATCGAGCCATACTTCTAATAAAGCTCCTGGCGTCATTTGCTCGATGGCGAGTTTGGTTCGCACAAAGTTAATCGGGCAAGGCGTTCCCCGTAAGTCTAGCTGGGCATCCGGTGCCGGCTTGGGCGTTGATTCGGCTAAGTTACTCATCCGCGAAACAGCCCTCCTAAGAAGCCTTCTATGCCACCTTTGCCGGTGCGATCGCCCTTAATCTTGGCCAGTTTTTCCAGCAATTCCCGTTCCTCTGCCGTGATTCGGGTGGGAATGTCAATCAAAATGGTGAGCAAGTGATCGCCCCGACTAACTGGGTTCCCCAGTTTGGGTACACCATGATTTTCCAGGGTTAACACGGTATTGGGCTGTGTTCCTGGCGGAATTGTTAATTCCACTGGCCCATCCACGGTCGGGACTTCCAAGCGACAGCCTAAAATCGCTTGTAAGTAGCTGACCTTCAAATCTGAGAGGATATTAATCCCTTCCCGATGAAACTCAGCATCTTCCTCAATAAATAAGTAGACGTATAAGTCTCCCGGAGGGCCACCGCGTAATCCGGCATCTCCTTCTTTAGAAACGCGCAGTCTTGTACCATTATCGACGCCCGGTGGAATCGTGATTTTGAGTTTTTTGGTTTCCTGCTTGCGGCCTGCACCCCCGCAAGATTCACACTTGTCCTCAATCACCTGTCCTTCACCATTGCAGGTGGGACAAACGGAGACTTGAGTGAAACTACCAAAGGGCGTCCGTGTTGCACGACGCACTTGACCGGTACCACTGCAAGTGGGGCAGGTACGAGGTCGAGTTCCGGGTTTAGCTCCCGTGCTGTTACAGACGTTACAGGTTTCCAGGTGAGGAATCCGAATTTCCTTTTCACCCCCAAACACAGCTTCTCGGAAGTCGAGCTTTAAGTCGAGCCGCAAGTCTTCACCGCGAACTGGACCGCTGCGTCGGCGAGTCGCTTGTTGACCCATGCCACCGGCAAAGCCGCTGAAGAAGCTTTCAAAAATATCGGCAAAACCCATATCACCGATATCACCGA